>JAFUUL010000127.1 GCA_017483805.1 Prevotella sp. | reverse complement strand
TCTGTCGAGTAGAGCGGAGGAGTTTCACCTCCACCCTCTCACAGAACCGTGCTTGATAGTCTCCCATCACACGGCTCTTCATATCTCAGTCCATTTCAACGCATACCATTCGGGGCGTGTGTGGGCAGATAGCCACACTGCCAGTGCTGAAAGAGCGCAGGTTCATGCTCTGACACTCTCTGAAGCCACCGAAAGGCGTGGAACAGATGCCGTCTGTGGAAACGCTTGTACTTACGCTTGACCCATCGGGCAATAGTGACGTTCAGATAGACCATCACCTGCTGGAACTCAGAGCGTCCGAAGCGCGAGTAATAGTTTATCCATCCCCGAGTGTACGGGGACATTTCAGCCGCCACGTATTGTATGGGCTTCTGTATGAGCCTGTGCAGTTCCCATGAGCGCACCTTGTCGCGTATCTTCATGAGTGACTTCTTGCTGATTGCGGGCAGGAAACTTGTAAAGGTCACCTGCTGCTTCACGTTTCTTGCGCCTCGCGCCCTGAATGTAAATCCAAGGAAGTCAAACTCCTCGGGAGCATCACCGTCCTGCTTGGGGCGGTTGCTCGTAGGACAATAGACAATCTTTGTCTTCTCCTCATTCAGTTTGAGGTTGCACTGTTCAAAGCGTGCTACCAGCTCTGCTTTCAGACGTTCCGCCTGTTCCCGTGTCCGGCAGTGGCAGATGGTGTCGTCTGCGTAGCGTTCGAAGGGTATGTCATAATGGTGTATCTGCATCCACTTGTCGAACACATAGTGCAGAAAGAGGTTGGCGAGAACGGGACCTATGACTGAGCCTTGCGGTACTCCCATGGTGCGTTCCACCTGCCTCTCGTCTGCCATCTGATAGGGAACCTTGAGCCATCGCTCGATATAGAGCAGTACCCAACGCTCCGTGACGTGCAGCCTCACTGCCTTCATGAGCAGTTCGTGGTCTATCGTGTCAAAGAACTTGGATATGTCCATGTCAAGCACCCACGCATACTGGAAGCAACGGTTCCTTGCCTTGGCTATGGCATCATGTGCGGAGCGGTTGGGACGGTATGCATACGAGTCTGGATGAAAGACGGGGTCTAACGAGGGTTCTATGTACATCACAGCCGCCTGCTGCGCTATGCGGTCTGTCACTGATGGGATACCAAGCGGACGCTTGCCGCCATTGGGCTTAGGTATCTCGACAAGACGCACTGCCATCGGCATGTAGCAGCCGCTGCTCATGCGGTTCCACAGTTTATAGAGATTGTCAGCCCGATGTTCATCAAACTGCTTTATCGTCTCCTTATCTATGCCCGCACTGCCTCGGTTCTCTCGCACCTTCAACCATGCTCGCTGGATAAGCCAGCGGTCAATCTCAAATGGTTTTACTGTCTTTGGACTTGCTTCGTGCATTGTGTCCTCCTTAAACAGGTTAAGTTGTACAATTCATTCGGCTAAGACATGTCCCCCCCTTCGCTCCACCGCCATTACAGCGGCTTCAACACTACTACGGGGTAATCCGCCACAGACCCGTGGGCATCGGTACCTGTCTGCCTTGCTGGTTGCTTTCGGCATTTCCCTTGGCATCCCACGGCTGCTTCCCACGTTCCATCAGAGAGCCTGCTATGACGTTCCTGCCGTCTATACACCGCACGCCACAAGGCCAGCTTGTGCAGGCTACATGCCTTGTCCTGCTCGTCGGAGGCAGCGACTTCCGACTTTCGACGTGACTTCACGATTTAACGGTGCTTCAATAACGGTTCACTCGCGTTCAGCTCCGTCATGCGTACCTCTCTGCAACGCTCACCACCATGCACTTGCGTGCAAAGCAGCTTGCAGAGGGTTTGCAGTCTGCTCCTGCAAGCCGACTGCGAGGGGACTGCCCTCATCTCTCTGATAGTTACGGCTTCATTCTATATGGAGGGTGGCCAACCCTAATATATCATGTGCGCCTCGTGGCACACCGCTGCCAGCATCGGTCTTCAGCGTGGCATCGACGCCAGAGGACTGGCAGGGCCTCATCAAGTGGCTGGACGACAGCGGCCAGGCACTGCCCGACCGCCAAGCCATCAGGGATATAGCCACCTCAGCCATGGAGGCCGACCAGAAGGAGCAACTCATGAAGCGCCGCTATCCCGCCGCATGGCAGCAATTGCTGGCCGATGTCTTCCCGGCACTGCGCCACAGCGACTACCGCGTCAGTTACACCATCCGTCCGTTCTCGGTAGAAGAGGCACGCGAACTGATACGCACCAAGCCCCAGCAACTCAGCCTGAACGAGATGTTCCTCGTGGCCAACACCTATACGCCTGGCTCACAGGAGTATAATGATGTTTTCGATATTGCCGTCCGAATGTATCCTGAGGATGAGACGGCCAACCTTAACGCAGCCATCACGGCGCTGAACAAGAACGACCAGGCCGCTGCCGAGCGCTACCTGATGAAGGCCGGTCAGAGCGAGACGGCAATCATAGCCCGTGGCGTGCTGGCCGCCCGCCGTGGCGACTATGCAGCCGCCAAGCACTTCTTCAGCCAGGTGGACAACGACGCTGCCCGCCACAACGTGAGCGAACTGACGCTCTATCTCAATAGCATTTCTAATCAAACAATTAATTAATAACTTCCTAAAACATTATGTTTATGAAAAAACTGTTTTTATTCGGAGCACTCTTCGCAGTAGGACTCAGTTTCACTGCATGCTCAAGTGACAACGATGATGTTCAAGACTCTTCTCTTGACAGCAAGTTTGATGCCCAGGGCAATGCCTACGTTAACATTGCCATTAACCTGCCGACAACAGCGGGAACAACTCGTGCCAATGGCGAATTTGACCACGGAACAGCAGCAGAGTATGAGGTGAAGGATGCCGTACTGGTACTGTTCAAGGGTACTGAGGAGACCACAGCAAAGTTTAATGGTGCCTACACACTGCCTACGGAAAAAGTAAACCAGCCTGTCAGCAACAACCAAATCTCAGACCGCTTGCTTTATGCACAGCAGATCAACAAGGGTGAGAATGCTATTACTGGTAGTGATCATATCTATGCTTTTGTAGCCATCAATACCAATGGTAAGTTTACGGTTACCGCAAATCGCGGCCTGACGGTGACCACAAAAAGTGGTGATCAAGTTTTGAGTACATCAACCACCACCACCTTTAATGAGTTTAAAGACTATGTCATGAATGAGATAGGTGACCCTACAACCAATGGTCTACTGATGACCAACCCACCAATGAGTACTGCTGGTGGTGGCTCTTCTGCTCCATCAAGCCCACAAATCAAGTGCATGCCTGAACTAACAGCAGACCACATCTACAATTCAATCGAAGAAGCCTACGCGGGCTCCAAGTTTGTAGAAGTCTATGTCGAGCGTGCGGCCGCAAAGATTGACTTGTCAGTACCTTCTGGCACATCCACGGGTCTGACCACGGATGATGCAGTAAAGTATGACCCCAGTGGCATCAAATGGGACGTACAGAACTACAACACATCATTCTATCTCACCCGTAAAGTTAGCACAACTTATCTTGGCTATTACAGTGGAGTGCGTTCTACACCGTTCTACCGCTTTGTTGAAGAGACAGCAGTTGACCCAAGCATGACCACAAAGAACTATCGCATCCCTTGGGCAGAAGATGCCAACTACACTTCGACAGCACCAGAGAATGTTCCTAGCACAGACGTGATTGGTAAGCAAGTTGGACTCAGCAAATCAATTAGCGATGTAGTTTACTTGGCAGAGAACACAATCGACGAGGCAAGCCTGCTGCAGCAATACACGACCCGTATCGTGCTGGCTGTTCCGTTTAATGGCGGCACAAGTTTCTACACTTCTTCACTTGGCGGTGCTGACGAGATATTCAGTGTGCCTGATATGGAAAATAAAGTGAAGGAGTATATTACAAGCAAGTATGGAGCAACAGCAACTGATGTCACTTTCACTAATGCTGTTGACGGTAGCGCGAAAGTAAATACTATAACACTAAGCGGTGGCGAAGATGCATCAACCATTAAGACCGAGATAAATGCAAATGTAATGTTCAGTTACTTCTTAAACGGAATGGCTTATTATAAGGTTCTCATCAAGCACTTTGGCGACATCGAGACTCCCTTGAAACCTGCTGCCGAGATTGCTGGCACTACTTACGACGACATCTATTCCACCACCAATCGTGCACAGAATTATTTAGGCCGCTATAGTATCGTTCGCAACAACTGGTATCGCATTACGTTAGATGGCATCAAGCACATAGGCAAACCTTCAGTGCCGGATATTCCAACTGACACGCCTGACGACGAAATCGACGCATACCTGAAGGTACGTATCAACATTCTTTCTTGGGCACTTCGCAACCAGCATGTAACCCTCTAAGCCGCGTATATGAACTGGTTCAGAAACATTGCACTGCTCTTGTCATTGGCTTTCGTCTGTGTTTGTTGTAGCACGGAAGAGGCTGATGAGGGTGTTGAAGCACAGCGTGACATCACGTCGTGTTTCAATGCCGAGGGCAAGGCGTGGCTGACCTTAGACATCTCACCGGACGCCATTGGCGGCTTTACACGAGCCGCCAATGGCTCCTTCGACGATGGTGAAGATACTGAAAGCACCATCAAAACACTAACCCTCGTGCTGCTACATGGCACTGGGACAGAGGACCAGATGCGTGTAGCCAGCACCTACAATGTGCTCTATTCGCCCGCAACAGACGAACACCAGCAAATAACCCACCACACGGAGAAAACAATACAAATTAGTGCAGACAACATCACGGCAGGTGACCACTTATATATCTTGGCTATTGCCAACCTGTCTACAACCATTAATGCTGGCAGCACCTATGCCAGTCTGAAACAAACGGTTATCAATAATATTGCAACTGAAATTGATGGAACAGACTACTTTGTCATGAGTAGCAGTCCTTTGGCTACTGCCAACGATGGCTCTGGCAAGACAGAGACGCTGACATGGATAGATCCAAACAATCTCTATGGCAGCGCCGAAGAAGCCTCAACCCATCCGGCTGGAGTGCAAATCTACCTGGAGCGTGCTGCCGTCAAGGTGACGGTAGACACGCACGCCAGCCTCGACCTACGCGTCGCAGGCAACACCGACATTGACTTTACGAGAGCAGACATTCAGTACTCGCTCTACAATTATAACACCAACTACTATCTGGTGCGCCACTTCGACGAGAGTTGGCTGCCCTATAATGCCTCGTCTACAGGCTATCGCTTTGTTGAGAGTGTAGCCCTATCCACTGGCAAATACCGCACCTACTGGGCCACGGATGCCAACTACGACAATAGCAGCACGCCCGATGCCGTCTTCAAGCAGTGGCAGGCGATGGGGGCCAGCGACTATTGTGCCGAGAACACCTTCGCCGTCAGCCATATGCAGGATGACCGCACAACCTCCGTGCTGGTGCGCCTTCAACTGAACGGAGGCAACAACTTCTACACCACCAACGTCACTGGCAGCGACATCGTCTATCAGGAGCCTGCCACCACCGTCAGCGAAGAGGGCACCAGTGCCAACCAGTCGTTTGCCCGTCGCCGTTCAAGTGAGGTGAGCACCGCCAAGCCCATCGATGAATATCTGCGCGAGTGGCTCTGGCAGACCAACAGCGACCTGCGCAACTGGGTGAGAACCTATGCCGCAGGCGAAACAAAGCACATAAAGATTGCCGTGCTCGGCAATTCTTCAACAGGCCTGGCCACCGTCAGCATCACCCAGACGGCCCAAGCGAGCGGAGCAGGCGTCACTGCCTTCGAGGCACTGGCACTGGACACCTATTTGGCCAACAACATCGTGGTGAACTACTACCATCAGGGCTATTGCTACTACCGAGTGCCCATCAAGCACTTCGGCGACGAACTGACGCCCTGGTCCTCTGCACCCGCCATGACCGATGAGACGCCTGCCGCTGCCTATGCCGGTAATGATGCCGACTATCTGGGCCGCTATGGCGTGGTGCGCAACAACTGGTACACCGTCAGCATCCGCAGGGTGACACACGTGGGCTCGCCCGTCATCCCTGAGTTGACGCAGAATGCCGACGACCAAGTGGAGCAACTGCTCAACGCCACGCTGACCATCAAGAACTGGACAAACCACAACCAAGACCTATAAGATAGTGAATAGTTAATAGATAAAAATGAAGAGATACAGACTGTACATATGGACCACATGGCTTTTGGCTTCCTGCCTCTTGCCTCTTGCAGCGTCGATGAGATGCTGGAAGAGCAGCCTCTTCAGCAGGCGTCCTCCCGTACAGCGGCTTATCTCAACCTGCACATCACCGACCATCAGCACGCCGCGACCCGCGCCTCCGAACAACAGGAGAACGCCATCTATGACGGAATCTTGGCTATCTTCGAAGGAACGGCAGAGGGAAATGCCACGCTGAAGAGTGCTGTGGTCATCGACCAATTGGTCAATAACCCAGGCAACAGCACTTCCATTAACATCACCCAGCGAGTGACAGGCACCCACAACTACGACGACCGCAAACTCTACGTGCTGACACTGCTGAACACCACCTCGACGGGATTCAGCGTCAAGGACGATATGCTCTACCTAAACGGCACATCGCTCCAGGGCAAGAAGCGGTCAGACATACAGGCCATGACCATCAACAGCGTGGGCAGTACCGAAGAGCACGTAGGCCTCTACATGACCTGCACCTACAAAGAAGACGGCACGGTGCTACGCGTGGTCTACCCCAACGACGCGTCGAAGCAGTCGTACCTTTATGACACGGAGGAAGAGGCGAGGGCTTCAGGTGCCAAATATCTGAATGTCGACGTAGAGCGTGCCGCCGCCAAGGTGAGCGTGGCCAGCAATCTGGCATCGGGCGACAACCTGACTGGCATCACGCTGAACGGCACATCGGCCAAGGCTCGGTTCCACCACATGGCATGGGCGCTGAACAACTATAACACCCAGTGCTACGCCATCCGCAACGGTTACAAGACCCCCGAGAGATGGGCCACATCCCTGACCGGCAGTGGCATACCCATCAGTTTAGACACGTCGGCTCCCAACATTTTCGACGTCTATCAGCAGCAAGCCTACGAGGCAGGCGATGCTGTCTACGTGGCAGAGAACACCACCGATACCGAAGCCGACCAAACGGAGATCATCGTCGAGGTGCAACTGAAAGATGCCTCTAATATGCTGATGCGCGAGTGTTTCAACTTCCATGACGACAACACCCTCTACACCAGCCCCGAGCAACTCATTGCCTACTACAAGACTGGCTGGGCCACACACAAAGGACGAACGGAGTATGCTGCCATCAAAGACCGGACGGTGGATGAGGTCTACAAGCATCCGACGATTGTTCTCAACGCCGACGGGTCGGTGACCGTCACGCTGACCAACGAATCCTTCAGTGCCGAGGAGACCACCGCCCTCAACGCCCTGGCCACTGAACTAAGCGGCTACACCAAAGGCTTCCGTGAAGGCAGAATGTACTACACCTATAAGATAAAGCATGATGAGACCCACACCTACGGCGTCGTCAGGAATAATGCCTACAACCTGACGCTCAACAGTCTGTCCGGCATTGGGCGTCCGACACCGTGAGAAGTGATGAGTGATAAGTGATGAATGATAATGATCGAAATATGAAACTGACAAATAAACATAACGCCCTCTGGCTTCTGGCCTCTTGCCTCCTGACTCTTGCCTCCTGCAGCATGATGGAGGACGACCGCTCTGACTGCCCTGAGTGTCGCAACCCGCTGCGCGTCATCTTGCGCTACGACTACAACACGGCTCGTGCCAATATGTTCAACGACCATGTCCAGCAGGCCACGGCCTATGTGGTCGATGCCCAGACCAGCATCGTGGTAGAGCAACAGACGGCGCAGAACACCGCCACAGCACAGCCTCTGCGCAACCCGTCCTTCGCCTTCAACTTCGAGGGTCTCACCCCCGGCCGCTATCGGCTCTACGCCACTGGCCGTTCCGTCTCCGACCAACCACTGCTGATGACTGCCCCCACTGACGGCGAGCCCATCAGCAAGTTGCAGTTCACCCTGCCCACCGACGGCGAAGGCCAAGTGCCAGCCTTGCATCTGGACACCATCTGGAACACACTTCAGCCCGTAGACATCGAGGTGCCGGAGCGCGAACCGACTGAGGCCACCGTCCCGCTGATGCGACTGACCAACGACCTCAACATCATCCTGTTCCGCCGCGACACGCTGACCAACATCAACCACGAGCAGTACGAAGTCTTGGTCAGCGACAGCGTCAACTACCGTCCCTTCGCCCAGTGGACCACCGAGACCCTAACCGACAGCGTGCTGGCCGAGCGGCATGCCCACTACGACCTGTCGCTGGGGCGGCTCATCAGTCACGACGACGCCCGCCAGAATGCCCGCCTCATCATTCGCAACCGCGCCACCGGCCATGAGGTGGTCAACATCGACCTGTGCTACTATCTGGCACTGGCCCGCAACGCCTACGAATACCAGCACTACGGCATCCAGGAGTATCTGGACCGCGAGTACGACTACCGGCTCGACTTCGGCTTCGAAGGCACGGGCAACCACGAGACCTGGTGCTACATCACCATCCATATCAACGTGCTCTCATGGGCACTAAGGATACAAAACGAAGAACTGTAACACGAAATGATCAGACCTGTCACATATCGCTTCAGCACCCAGCTCTTCCTCTTGCTGTTTATGGCTATCAGCCATACGGCTAGAGCCGACGGCTATACCCGCACGCTGGGCACATCTGTCACTATGCCTGACTACGAAGAGAGCGATGCCACCCTCTATAACTTCCAGACCAATACACCCGCCGTGCTGCCAACGGACGGCGACTTGCGCTATCGAGATGGTGGGCAATGGGGACTCCATAATTTTGGCTCGGGTACTCGCAGTGCCACCGTCACCATTCCCGTCATGCAGGGCGATGTGCTGGTATTGCAGCATTACAATGGAGTGTATGCAACCATCAACCGCGGCGAGTTGAACGAAACTCTCTCGGCACAGACTGGCTACCAATGTTATGACATCAGCGAGACAGGCAACGACATCACCGTGACGCTCGACCGATATGGTGGCATTGTGGCTGCCGTGGTGTTCAGCAACCAGTATCGCTACACCATTTACGGACAGGACTCAGAGGGCAACACGCTGGCAACCCTGGCTACTGGCTACGGCACAAAAGGCTCCACCATCACTTATGGATTTCCAAGATACATTAATGTGAGTGGTACATTGTGGCATCGTGACCACAATACCGATCCCTGGTATAAATACAACCTAACACTCAGTACAAATAATTATGAGGGGCGACTAACCTACAGCCAAACGAGTGAAACCGATATACTCTATTTTACTGAAGCCGAAGATGTGTTGACCCGCACCGAGCAAGTGGGCAACGGCAGCCGTTCGTCAATGGGTGCAGGCGGCTATACCGTCACGCCCTTCAACATACCCAAAACGCTACCCGTCGGTGCCTACCAGATCAGTGGTGGTGCCTATGCCAACAATAAGACCACCTTCACTTTCCGCTCTGGCGACACATCGCTACTGACATACACTGGCACAGGCTCATGGGGGGCGTTCAGCCAGGTGTGTCAGACTACTGCCCTACAGCCTGTCAGCGTTAGCGGAGGCTCGGCCAACTATGCCCTCGACTATTTCTACATCCGCCCCATTCTGGCCTTCAATTCTGCATCTACCAATCGTAATTGTGGCGACACGAAGACACCTAGCATATATAACAACAGCGGGCAGACACCTACCTACACGTCGAATAACACCACCGTAGCCACCGTCGTGACTGACGGCAAAGGGCGCCCCAGTGTCACCTTCCACCATAACGGCACCGCCACCATCACCGCTCGTGTTACGATCGATGGCGTGGAGTATTATGCCGAACACACCGTTAACGTCACTGGTGAGTCTGAGGCAACAGCCACATTCACGCCCACCACTCCCGATACTTACGAGACCATGACTGTCAGTGGAACAGGCTATCTGCCGGAGACCCTCAGTGGCAACTGGCTCACGATAGGCATCGGCAGCCCGCTGGAGACACAGCAGGTCAATCCTGCCGGTGCGCTTTACGGTATAGACACCGGAGGCTATAGCCATGTCTATGCTCCTGACGGCATTCCTACAAAGGGTTCCTATTTTGCATTCACCCCCACAAAGGGCATCAATGGCACACTCACCATCTACGCACTGATGACAGCGGCCAATGGACTGCGCCTGACAGACACCGATGGCAACGTACTCGAGAAAATCAGTGCCTCATCCGTCACAGCCAACGCATGGCAGACCTTCTCATTCAGTACACTGCTCATGGGTGGTGTAACATATTATGTATTCCCAGAAACCAAAGACACCGGAAGACCTTCTGGCGACGATACCACCACACCCGACACAAATACCTATCCAACGCTCTATCTGAACAGTGCCACGCTGACCAAGATGTCGGGCACCACCATCAACCTCATTGACCAGTCGCTGTTGTTTTTTCCCGACCAGAACTCCAACCTGAACCGAATGGACCGAGACATACCAGGTTTTAACCTGAAATTCGAGGGCAAAAACGGCATCAGTTACAAATCGGGCAATTTCCTGGTGAAGAACGGTGATACCTCAACCAATGCACAGAACGGCAAAATCACCATCAAGCCACGCAAGAAGAGCGGGGCCACGGGCACCTTCAATTTCCGTAGTGTCAAACTGAACATTGGTTCGAAAGCACAGCACTCACCCACGGTGAGCATCAACAGCGATGCTGGCCACACCATTACAGCCAATAGCATGCTGACAGTAAGCGGACTGTCGGGCGAAGAGTTGACGATACAACTCACAAGCACTGGTACCAAGGACTACTATCAGTTCCTGCTGAACAGCATCACCATCACATACGATGTAGACGATGGTCTGTTGGACGAGACGAAGGGTACTATTGACCTGCAGATGGCCAACCCCTACCTCTATGGGCACAGCGGTGACGAGATGGACAACGCTGTACACTTCGAGGAAACAAAAGGTTTCTATGGCGACGTGACGTTTAGTTATACCGGAGATGAGGGGTTCGCAAATGCCAACAGCAACACTCCGTCGAAGTCACTGGATAATGGCCGATGTACCTACTACCGCGATGGCACCGACGAATACAAGGTACGCATCGGCCAGGGTGTAGGTTTGCTGACGGCCACCTTTGCCGAGACCGACTACTTCGCTGAGGCAACGGCCACCACACGGCTCTATAGTTTCGACTATACCGAGACGCCCAACCTCGTGCTGGCTCCCGGCGAATTCTACACCGTACCAGCAGGCTACAACCTGTATTTCGCCCTGACGGCAACGGGCGGCGGCACACTAAGCCTCACCAATACTGCAGTTACGACAGCAACCGCCAACGGCACTCGGCTGCTAACCGCCACCACTAACAGCAGTGCATCGTCGGTCACTATCACCAACACCAGCGACAGCGACGTGACAATCACACAAATTGAAGCCTACCGCCAGCAACCAGTACTTGATTTCAATTATCCCACGATGGTGGGCAACGACAACGACGTGTTGTTTGCAGGGGAGAGTGCCATACCATCTTACTTCACCATTAAGATGGGCGACAGCGACTATTCTGCCTACTACGAGAATACCGGCACCTACACCATCACCCATTCACTGACCGGCATCAGCGTCAACAACGCCACCGGCGAAGTGACGGCCCCAGCCGATGCAGATCAGGGCTACTACGAGGTGACACTTACCGTACAGCCTACCGATGCCTACAAGAACTATTTCTCCCCCATCACCAAGACACTGAGACTGATGGCCGTCAATGGTTATTGGGACTTCCGTACCTATAAATATTATAATCATCAGGCGATGTATGGTGCTGAAGGCTGGTCGGGCACCTATACCAGTTATAATCTGCTTCGTGACACTGAGCAATTCGAGAACTTCATCCAGGCCAATGGCGAGCCGCTGGTGCAGGCCGTCGGTCTGGAGTCGCGCTACAAAATGCGACTGACATGGGCCAAGAACAACGGCGACGGCCGCCTGCACCTGTTCGGCAAGGGCAGTAATGAACAGAATGCAGCCCGCTATGGGTATGGTGGCATACTGCGCATCCCCGTTCGCAAGGGTATGCAGATTGAGATCAATGCCTATGCAGAAGGCATGCAGTCGGAAATGGACCTCGACGGTGTCAACGACCTGCTCAATTCAGGGGCCGTAGAGCATTTCTACGTCGACGAGACCAGCGCCTCGCAGTACTTCATCGCCAATCGCGACGGTTATGTCGATATCATCAATCCGTCGTCGAACCTGGGCCTCTTCGTCAACTACATCCGGCTGATGTCCGACATGGTGTTCTACTATGGTGAAGAGACCTACACGGCCCCCGGCGGCACCTTTAAGAACTACGTCATCAACCAGGGCGAGACGACGCTCAACTACGAGCGCACCGCCGACAGCGGCGGCAGCGACGGTAACATCTGCCAGAGCATCAGCGCTGACGGCACGGTGACGCAGCGCGTGGGTGCCTACGGCTCCTACGAAGTGACGGTCACGGGCAGCGGCTCTGGTTTGCTGGCCGGCAAGACCGGCACCTATAAGGTCTATGTCATCGATTTCAGCGTGACGAGTCCTGTCGAGAAGACCATCGACGCCACGGGCAAGACGACCTTCACCCCAAAGGACGACATCACCATCCAGAACTACAGCGGACTGGACAACGACGTGCTGAAGTCGAAAGTAGTCTATTCCTTTATGAGCAAAGAGGTGTCGGTGGCCTATTTCGACGGCGACAACCTAGTCATCGAGGGCACTGGCGATGTGGTGCTGCAGGCGCGACTGGGGTCTATCACCCACACGATGGTATACCGCGTCAGGGGTGCTGCACTGAACGAGACCGCACCTGTCATCACCAACACTCAGGGCTCTTACACCGTCGTCATCCAAGGCGGCAGCAACTTCTCGTTCGACACCAGTCGCATGACCAGCGGCATCCTGGGCGACCTGGCTGGCATCACGCCCGCCTACACTCAGGACGGCAACCGACTGACCATCTCCGGTCTGCCCGAAGGTCTTGGTGGCACCATCCCCATCTACGCCAGTTGCACCTACAACAGCGAGACCATCGCGCTCGAGGGCGTGCTCACCGTGGCCTACAGCAGCCATGTGTGGAACTTCGAGGGCGACCTGCTGCCCAGGCTGGGCAACTGGACGCCCAAGAACGTAGGCACTTGGAGCAACACCTACACCTTCGAGGAGCCCGTCGATGCATCGGCCACTGGCGACGACACGAAGGACTGGTGCTTTGTGCGCAAGATGGGTGTCTCCCACCCCGAATCGTCCATCATCTACTACTACAACCACTCCGTCGTGGGCACCAATGCCCTAGTCATCCCCGAGACCTCTGGCCTCTATCTGCGCACCACCCAGAGCGGCAAGCAGTTGGGTGTTGAGATGGACAACGAGCGCATCAACAATGTGGGTGTGCCCAAGTTGACCAATGGGGACTATGCCTGCCGCAACCTGATGATACTGCGTGGCGGCCAGGTGGTCATCCCCAAGGTCAAGCCCGGCCAGTGGATAGAGGTGCGCTGGACGCGCCACCAGGATGACCTGGCCGAGCGTGTGCAGATGCAGAACCTGGTCGACGTGAACGGCAAGTATATCAACGAGATCTACAAGATTGGCAACTGCTTCTACAACATTCCCGGCCAGACCAGCACCTATATGTTCCAAGTGAACCCCGACGCCACGCCCGACCAACTGGATGCCGACGGCTGTCTGGACGCAGTCTTCGAGGTGGCCGACAACGTCTACATCAGCATCCAGCAGATTGAACTGCACGAGCCGGGATGGGACTACAACTCGTCGATGGCGCCCCAACTGATGGCCTATGTCGACGGCGATGAGACCGAAGCGCGCCAGGTAGCCCATCAGTATGTCTGCGACGGCAACGAGCACACCCTGGTCTTTCTGCCCAAGGATTCGCAGAACGCCCCCAACGCCCCACAGGTGTGGACCATCTCGTTGGAGGGCAACCTGAACGCCGGCACGGGTGCCTCAAAGTCCGACGGTGGCGATGCCACGGCCTCCTTCACCTACAAGGACGGCTGGGGCAAGGCCTATGTCACCCTGACCAGTTACTCACAGAACATGAAGTACGTGGCCAACCAGAACACATGGATCATCACCATCGGCGCACAGCCCCGTCAGACCTATCCCTACACCTGGGACTTCACCAAGTATTTCGCCGACACGAAGGCGAGCGTGGGCGGAGCCGACGATGACCGCTATGCCGAGGACCCGCACTACAGCGACGCTGCTGTGTACGACAAGGCGACCGACATGACGAGCAGCATCGTCAATCCCGGTTTCGACGGCTCTACTACAGGCTGGACCATCACGGGTGCCAATAGCAATCGGCAGTTGCTAAACAATGCTGCTATAGAATTCTGGGCATGGGGCACACCTCCGCACAGCGATTCTTATTTCGACTACTACCAGACCCTCAGCGTGCCCAATGGCTACTACATCGTCAGTGCCGATATGTACAACTCGCTGAACGACGAGGCCGGGGCCATCTTCAAGCCCACCTGCTGTCTCTATGCCAACAACGGCAGTTTCGATGAGCGCGTGGTTGTCGATGTCGAGGGTACCGACTTCAACACCTACTCCACATCGGCCATCCAGGTGACCAACGGCACTCTGCGCATCGGCGTGAAGAACTTCGACAACGTGGCGGCGCGATGGTTTGTGGCCGACAACTTCAGGTTGACGCGGATAGAATACGGCACAGGGTCTACACGGGCTCATGAAGGGCGGCGCGATGTGGATACCTGGACGGAGAGCGGCGACCTAGAACAGGCCGTCACCGCCGATTACGACAGCCGCAAGTATGGGTCCTACTTCGTCGATGGTGCCCAGTTGGTCAGCCATACCCTGGGCCTGCTGCCTGAGACCGAGGGCCTCGGATTCAGCATCAGCGACAAGTCGGCAGACCGACTGACGCTCGACATGCAGAGCACGGTCAGCAATCCACCCACGGCCATTCCCGCTGGCGGGGGTTCGTCGGTGGTATTCCCTCACACCTGGCGCGACGGCAAGTTGATGCTCACGGCCGGCAGCACCGTCATCGTGCCCAAGCCGGGCGACGACTTTGCCTCCTACTACATCTACATCCGCAGCAGCCGTAAGCCTGCCAGTGTGTCGGCCACAGAGGAGGTCACCGACGATGTCGATGCCGACCAGCAGCAGTACAAGTACCACTTCACGGCCAATGCCGATGCCGTCATCACATTCTCGGCCGATGCCGAGGTCTACATCATCGGCGTCACCAACATCTTCAAGACCATGCACCAGATAGGCGGCGTGGCCTGGGCCACTGAAAGCCGCAGTCACGGCATCGACCATGCACTGACGGGCCATCTCACCACCAACAATGCCGATGCCTTCGCCGTGACCTACGACAGTTACGACCTCAATACGGCCACCGTGGCACTGACCGCCGTCGATGAGGACGGCTACGTGCCTGCCGACGATGGCATCGTGATGAGACAGGTCAGCGGCGTGCCCGCCACTGCCACCTACCACGTGCCCCTGTTCACGCCTGCCATCACCACGGCCCCGTCGTCCACGGCTACCGCTTTCGGCACGGACAACCTGATGCAGGCCCATGTGGCGGAGGGGCAACTATACTATGAAGATGTCTCTGGCTACACCAAGTTTATCCTGACCAACGTGCACTGGACGTGGACCTACGACCAGCAGGCACAGACACTGACCAGCGACGGCCCGAAAGCAGAAGATGCAGCCGGCTTCTACCGTCTGCATCTCTATGGTGACAGCCGCGATGTGATGGCGGCCAACACGGCTTATCTCTGTGTGCCCTCCGACCGCCTGCCTGTAGCCGTATGGAATCTGCCCACCGCCGGCGGTGCCCGCACAGCCAATTCCATCGCCATCAGGTCCACGGCCGACGGCACTACTACTGGTATCGAGGAGATAATCCAGCCCTCAACAGCCGACGTCGACCTTGTACCCCATGCTGACATCTGGTACACCGCCGATGGCGTGAAGTTGGACAGCCGCCCTACAAAAGCGGGCCTCTATATCTGCAATGGCCGGAAGGTCGTGGTGAGATAACTATTTGGATTTCTGGGGAGTCTTCGGCTCTACGGGTTTTGCCTCGTAGCCGAACTTGGGGAAGGCCTTGAGCAGTTTCTCTACGTTGGTCTTCTCAGCATCATACTCGATGGTGACGGTCTGTGCGGGGATATCGGTCTCTATCTTCTTCACCCCTTTCTCGAAACGCAGGTTGCCCTTGATTTTCTTTTCGCAGGTAGCGCAATGCATCTGCGGCGTGGTAGTGACCACCACGGTCTTAATGTCTTTCGCCTGGCAGACCACGGCGGTCAGCACCAGTACGAACAAAAGGATAGTCTTCTTCATATTGCTTAATTGATTACAGTCTTCCAATGTTGATACGGACTCCGGCATAGGCCATTGCCCCATGCACCGGCCCCCACACCATGGTGGGGTCGAAGGCCGGGCTCCACGGGTCGGCGGCATTGACTATGGTCTGCTGCTGATGGAAGCCAGTCAGGTTCTCACCGCCTATATATACAGAGAAGTGGCGGAACCAACGGGTGACCTGTGCCGACAACTGCTCGTAAGCAGAAAAGTGCGTGTCCCATGGGATTTGGGTGCTGGGCAGGCGTCCGCCGCCATTCAGTTGGAGTGTCACGTCGGCCTGCCACAGTCCGAGCGGTGTCTTGTAACTGGCTGTCACCAGACCCTTGTAACGGCTGGTAAGCGGCTTCTCCATCAGCACGCCACCATAGGTAGTCTTCACGTCGTTCCATCGCCAAGCAGCCGTCAGTTCCAGCCCGCTGACTACGGGATAGGTGGCATCCACCTGCACCGTATTGGAGTAGGAGCGTCCGTCGAGGTTGGCAATATGTATCTGCGTGGGATCGGTATCGTAGTCGATGACGGCCTGATGGCTGAAGCGGGTGTGGTAGTACTCGGCGTTCAGTTTCAGCGTCTTGCCGAACAGGGGCACATAGAGCGAACTGCTCACGCCGTAGTTCCAGGCACTCTCCTGCTCAAGGTCGTCGATGACGAGTGCCCGTCCGCTGGCCAGCAGATAGTTGTTTTCAGCCAACGCATGAACCGTGCGATAGCCCTTGCCGGCAGAGAGCCTGAAGGTGAGAGCCTCCACGGGGGTGAACTTCAGGTGGAAGCGGGGCGTGACAAAGGTGCCATAGTGGCTGCTGTGGTCGGCACGGAGGCCTGCCATCAGCGTAAGCCGCGTGTCGAGCGTATAGGTGTACTGGGCATAGGCGCCTGGCGTGGTCTCCTGAGTCGATGCGGGAGTGGCACCGTTCACGAAAACCTCTTCCTTCAGATAGTCGTGATTCAGCGAGAGCCCGACCGAAAGATTGTGCTGGGGCGTGAAGTTGGTCTCGAACATCAACTGGGCGTAGGCATTCTTCTCGTCCACGCCATACTGCTTGAGGCCATAGCAGGCATCGGTCTTGTGAAGCGACACGTTGCCCATCAGGGCCACATTGGTGCCGTGCTCAGGGCTGAGCACCAGAGCGTGCTTCATGTATCCCTCATAGCGGTCGGTCTCGATGCCGATAGTATAAAGGTGGTGGACGCCAGGAGCGGTGTGGTGGGTCTGCCCTCCGTCGCGCTGCTCCTTCACCATGCTGATACCGCCATGAAAGAGATAACGGTCGCCCCGCCATTTCCAACGGTTCTGCAGGTTCCACTGTCGCACATTGGGCTGATCCAAGAAGCCATCATCATTTTGGTCGTGGTGTCCGTAGTCATCCTGATAGTGCAGCAGCAGTTCGGTGCTCAGCCTGCCGTCCAGATGCACATTGGCATCGGCGTTGGCCTCCAGCCGTCCCAAGGTGTTGCCATAGAGATTCACGGTGAGTCCCTGGTCATCATCCGGCTTCAGATATTCCACGTCAATCTGTCCCGTGATGCTCTCGTAGCCATTGCGCACCGACGAGGCACCCTTCGACACCTGAATGCTCTTCATCCACGGCCCAGGCACGTAGTCGAGGGCATAGGGTGCGGCGGCCCCGCGGAAGTTGGGCAGATTCTCGGTGAGCATCTGCACATAGGTACCGCTCAGTCCCAACAGCCTGATCTGTTTGGCGCCTGTCGCTGCATCGCTGTAGTTCACGTCGACGGAAGGATTGGTGGTGAAACTCTCCCCCAGATTGCAACAGGCAGCCCTGAACAATTCCTCGCGCCCAATGACTGCTGCATTCTCAGCACCCTTGATGCGATGAGTGCCTGAACGCCGTGCCGTGATGGTCACGTCGTTCAGGCTCATCGTCTTGATGGAGTCAGTCGTTATGCTGTCAACGGTCTGTCCAAAGACGGTAGTGCAAAGCATCAACAGGATGCCTATAGGCAGTAGTCGCATTCGGCTGAGCCCCACTTCTACTTCTCAGTTTCAGGAGCCTCGCCGATGAGTTCCATGAACTCGTCGAGTTTCGGCGTGATGATAATCTGGGTGCGGCGGTTGCGCTGCTTGCCCACCTCGGTGTCGTTGCTCTGCAGGGGGTTGTACTCACCACGGCCACCAGCGGTCAGGCGCTTCGGGTCTACACCGTACTTGGTCTGCAGTTCCTGCACCACGCTCGAAGCACGCAGACAGGAGAGGTCCCAGTTGTTGCGGATGTTCTGGCGCGAGATGGGCACATTGTCGGTGTTGCCTTCGATCAGCACGTCGTAGTCCTTGTAGTCGGTGATGATCTTGGCAATCTTCGACAGCGTCTCCTGTGCACGGTCATTAATTTCATAAGAGCCGCTCTTATAGAGCATATTGTCGGCCAGCGAGATGTAGACCACGCCCTTCAGCACCTGCACGTCGACCTCCTTCAGTTCCTCCTTCGAGAGCGAACGGGTCAGGTTGTTGGTCAGCACCAGGTTCAGCGAGTCGCTCTTCGACTTCACCTCCACCAGGTGACGGATGTACTGGTTCGACTCGTTGATCTGGTCGACCAGTTTCTCTATCGAGACGTTGTTCTGCGAAGCGTTGCTCAGACTTTTGTCCAGCGACTCCTGCAACTTGGCATAGGCTGCCTTCTGCTCTTGCAGGGCCTTCTTCTGTGCGGCCAACTGCTCCTCGAGCGAGGTGATGCGGGCGTTCTTGCCGGCCAGGTCTTCCTTGGTCGACTGCAGGTTAGAGGTCAGCGACTTGTTCTCGTCGCGACAACTGGCCAGTTCTTTCTTACTTGCGCAACTGCTCACCAGCACGAGGCCGGCCATTGCGATAAACATGATGTTCTTTTTCATATCCTTCAATGATTTTTTGTTAATAATCTGTTGTTGGCGCGGCCAAAGGTACGAAAAAGGTATGATATGGGCAAATATTAGGTCCGTATTTAGCAGATGTTTGCTTTTTTTCGCAAAAAGAAAAGGCGTCCAGATTCTGCTTCTGGCCCTGCTGGGCGCGTTTCAATGGCACTTTACGCCCGTAGCGATGCTTGTTATCGGGGACAGGTATGGCGAAAACCGGGCGGAAATGGCCTTGAAACCGGGAGAAAGAAGCCTTCAAACTTCCTTGCGCCTCCAGCCAAAAGGTCTTGCGGCTCTAGCCAAAAGGTCTTGCGGCTCCAGTCAAAAGACCTTGCGACTCTAGCCAAAAGGTCTTGCGGCTCCAGCCAAAATGAAAAGTTGCTCCGAGCCAGAAGCAGGGTGGAAGCAGGGTAGAAGCAGGGTTGAGAAGCAATCCTGCTACCCCTAACACATTGCAAATGAGCGGCTTGACTCCGTGAGAAGCAGGATAGCAGGGTTGTCCCCCTTTTTTTCCTATGATAGACGGCCTCGGTTGACTAATAAAGGAGGAGCAGCCCGGCAAAGCCAGCCATGACAATCATCTTGATGGGGTTGACCTTGTAGACCTTGGTGCCAATGAAGGTGGCGAAGAAGAGACCGACGCTGATCCAGAACTGCCAGGGGTTCTCCGACGGTGTGGAGAAGTTCTCCTTATTGCAGAGCAGCAGCGTGGCAGCAGCCAACAGGCCCACCACAGCGGGGCGCAGACCGGTGAAGACTGACTGCACCGTGGGTGTGTTCATGTATTTGATGAAGAGTTTGGCGATGATAATCATCAGGATGAGCGAGGGCAGCACCAGCGCAAACGTGGCGATGGCCGAGCCAAGCACCGAGGCAGTGGTGCCCAAGCCCGCATTGTGGCAGGCCATGTAGCCGCAGTAGGTGGCCGAGTTGATGCCGATGGGGCCAGGCGTCATCTGACTGATGGCGACGATGTCGGTGAACTGGGCGGTGGTGATCCATTGGGGCACCACCTTCGTCTGGATGAGCGACAGCATACCATAGCCGCCCCCGAAGCCAAAGAGCCCAATCAGGAAGAAGGTCCAAAACAGTTCCAGATAAATCAGTACCGCATCCATAACTCTTAATTCTTAACTCTTGATTCTCACTCCGTCGGTTTAACATATTTACCATAGACCCAGCCGCCGACGCCTGCCAATATAATAAGGTATATAGGCGAGAAGCCATCGATGAGATAGATGGCCAGCGCACCGGCAATGGGAATCCAGCAGGTGGACCACGTGATGTTGGCACTCTTAGCCAGATTGAACGTGGGCACAGCGATGAGGGCCACCACGGCAGGGCGGATGCCACGGAAGATGGCGGCCACGATGGGGTTGTCCTCAAACTGATGGAAGAAGATGGCTATGGCCAGAATGATGAGGAACGAGGGCAGGGCGGTGCCCAGTGCCGTAGCGATGGCGCCTGGAATCTTCTTCAATTTGTAGCCGATGAAGATGCTGATGTTGATGGCAAAGATGCCCGGACAACTCTGGGCGATGGCAATCAGGTCGAGAAACTCCTCTTTCGAGACCCAGTGGTGCTTGTCCACCACCTCAGTCTCGATGATAGGTATCATGGCATATCCACCCCCGAGGGTGAACATGCCAATCTTGAAGAAGGTCTTAAATGAATCCCAATATACGTTATTCACGTTTACCTCTTTACTTTTTTACCTTTTCCTCAATCCACTTCCGTGCGTTGACAAAGGCCTCAATCCACGGCGTCACCTCGTCCTGACGGCGATCGGCGGGATACCAGGCGTTCTGCCAGGGGAAGATGGCACGCTCCAGGTGGGGCATCATGCAGAGGTGTCGACCGTCGGCCGAGCAGATGCCGGCCACGTTGTAGTCGGAGCCGTTCGGATTGGCGGGATAGCCGGCATAGTTGTATTTGGCGATGACATTGTAAGCACTCTCTGACTCTGGCAACGAGAACTTACCCTCACCGTGAGCCACCCACAGGCCGAGTTTGCTGCCGCTCAGGCTGCCGAACATCACCGAGTTGTTCTGCGGAATGCTCAGGCTGATGAACTCGCTCTCAAACTTATGGCTGTCGTTGTGCAGCATTTTTGCTCCTGCTGCGCCTGTCAGCCCCAGTTCCACCATCAACTGGCAACCATTGCAGATGCCGAGCGACAGGGTGTCCTTGCGGGCATAGAACTTATCCAGTGCTTCCTTGGCCTTCGGGTTGAAGAGGAATGCACCTGCCCAGCCCTTGGCAGAGCCCAGCACGTCGCTGTTAGAGAAGCCGCCACAGAAGACTATCAGGTTGATGTCCTCCAGCGTCTCGCGACCACTGATGAGGTCGGTCATCATCACGTCCTTCACGTCGAAGCCTGCCAGATACATCGAGTAGGCCATCTCACGCTCGCCGTTGGTGCCCTTCTCGCGAATGATGGCGGCCTTAATGCCGGTCATCTCGCGGCGGTCGGCACTGATGCCATACTGAGCCAGTTTGCCGGTGAAGCCCTTGGGGAACTTCATCTCCAGCGGCTGCTTCTTGTAGTTCTCAAAGCGCTCAAGGGCCTTGCCGTTGAACGACTGCTTGCGGTCGAGCAGGTAAGAGGTCTTATACCAGACGTCGCGCAGGTGGTCGATGTCGAAGGTCAGTTCCTGATCATCGGCCTTGACCACAATGCTGCGGCTGTCCTCCACGGGATAGCCTATCTTGGCATAGCCGATGCCCTGGTCCTCCATGAACTCCTTGAACTCAAACTTATGCTCGTCGCTCACCTCAATCACTACACCCGGATTCTCAGCGAAGAGTGCCTTCACGATATCGCCATCCTGACAGAGGTCGTGCAGATTGATGTGCAGACCGCCCTTGGTGTTGGCGAAGGTCATCTCCAGCAGGGCCACGATGAGGCCGCCGGCCGAGATGTCGTGACCGGCCAAGATCCAGCCGCGGTTGATGAGTTCCTGTATGGCGTTGAAGCCATCGGCAAAATATTCGGGATTCTTCACCGTGGGCACATCGTCGCCAATCTTGCCCAGGCTCTGGGCAAATGCTGAGCCGCCCAGTCGCTGCTCGTCGAACGAGAGGTCGATATGATAGAGCGAGGCGCGCTTGTCGTTGACCAGCACGGGGCTCACCACCTTCTTCACGTCGCTCACCTCGCCACCGGCACTTACGATGACCGTTCCCGGGGAGATGATCTTCTCGCCGTTGGGATACTGCTGCGAGAGCGACAGCGAGTCCTTGCCCGTCGGCACGTTGATATGCAGGTCGCAGCAGAAGTCGCTCAGCGCCTTGACGGCAGCATAGAGGCGGGCATCCTCACCCTCCTGCGAGCGGCAGGGCCACATCCAGTTGGCAGAGAGCGACACTGAGTCGAGGCCCTCAGCCAGCGGTGCCCAGACGATATTCGTCAAGGCCTCAGCCACAGAGAGCACGCTGCCCTTCTCGGGCGAGGCCAGACCGGCCTGCGGTGCATGGCCCAGCGCAGTGGCTATGCCCTTCTGTCCGCGGTAGTCCAGTGCCACCACGCCACAGTCGCTCAGCGGCAACTGTATCTCGCCCTGACACTGCTGGCGGGCTATCTTACCCGTCACCGAGCGGTCCACCTTGTTGGTCAGCCAGTCCTTGCAGGCGACGGCCTCCAACTGGAGCACACGCTCCAGATATTCGGTGAACTGTTCGCCGGATATTCTGGCCTTTCCTGATTGTCCAGTATACTCTACCGGGGCGTAGTGCCGCTCCACGGTGTTGTCGCGCATGATGGTTTTCGGCGAGTGGCCGAACATCTGGGCCACGTCGAGGTCGAAAGGCTTCACGCCGTCGCCCTGCTTAAACGAGAAGTGGGCGTCGCCAGTGGTCTCGCCGACCACATAAAGCGGGGCACGCTCACGCTCTGCAATACGGCGTACATGTTCGATGTGCTTCTCGTCGATGAGCAGTCCCATGCGCTCCTGACTCTCGTTGGCAATGATCTCCTTCGAAGAAAGCGTCTGGTCGCCGATGGGCAGTTTGGTCATGTCGATTTCGCCACCGCACTCCTCCACCAACTCGGAGAGGCAGTTCAGGTGACCGGCCGAACCGTGGTCGTGGATAGAGACAACGGGGTTCACATCCTCCTCGCAGAGGGCACGCACCAGATTGTAGGCACGCTTCTGCATTTCGGGGTTGGCACGCTGCACGGCATTCAGTTCGATACCATTGCTGTATCGGCCAGTATCAACGGAAGACACGGAGCCGCCGCCCAGTCCGATGCGGTAGTTGTCGCCACCGACCACCACGACCTTGTTGCCTTTCTGGGGCTCCTTCTTCAGACAGTCGCGCTTGGTGCCATAGCCCACACCGCCGGCCAGCATGATCACTTTGTCGTAGGCATATTTCTCTTTGCCCTCCTGGTGCTCAAAGGTCAGCACGGAACCGCAGATGAGCGGTTGTCCGAACTTATTGCCGAAGTCACTGGCACCATTCGAGGCCTTAGTCAGAATCTGCTGGGGCGTCTGATAGAGCCACTGACGTACGGGCAGAATGTCCTCCCAGTCACGGGCAACGCTCTCCCCTCCTTCGGAGGGGTTGGGGGAGGCCAGACGGGGATAGGCGGTCATGTAGACGGCTGTTCCGGCAATGGGCCACGAGCCGACACCACCGCCCATGCGGTCGCGAATCTCGCCGCCCGTACCTGTGGCGGCGCCGTTGAACGGCTCCACAGTGGTGGGGAAGTTGTGCGTCTCGGCCTTCAGCGAGATGACACTCTCTATGTCCTTCACCTGGAAGTAGTCGCTGGTCGACTGGTCTTTCGGGGCAAACTGCTCCACAACGGGACCTTGGGCGAAGGCTACATTATCCTTGTAGGCCGAGAGAATCTGGTTGGGGTTCTCCTGCGTGGTCTTCTTGATCATGGCGAAGAGGCTCGACTCCATCTCCTTGCCGTCAATGATAAAGGTGCCGCCGAATATCTTGTGACGGCAGTGCTCAGAGTTAATCTGGGCGAAGCCGAATATCTCCGAGTCGGTCAGCGGACGGCCGTTCTGCTTCTCCAGTCCGTGCAGATACTCTATCTCTTCGGGCGAGAGGGCCAGACCCTCCTGCTCGTTGTATTCCTCCAGATTCTCCACATGCTTGATGGGCTCCGGCTTGATGTTGATCGTAAAGATGTCCTGATCCAGGCCCTCATACATACGCTGCAGCATCGGGTCGTGGTCGGCATCCTTGCTGCTGACGGGGAAGTATTCCTCTATGCGGCTGATGCCTTTCAGGTTCATGTTCTGGGTAATTTCCACGGCGTTGGTCGACCACGGGGTGACCATCTCGCGGCGCGGACCTACAAAGAATCCGCTGAGCGTCTGCTCGTTAAGCAGCGTGGCGTCGCCGTAGAGCCAGCACAGTTCCTTTACTTCGTCTTGGTTGAGTTGATGGTCCACCTGAGTGGCTATCACACTCTGTGAGGGAGTCTTGAAGAAGAGTATCATAATACCTTATTGATAAATATAAGTTTGAATTTGCGTGCAAAGGTACAAAATAATTCTTAATTCTTAATTCTTAATTCATAATTATTTTATAACTTTGCATCTTGAAAGCAAAAAAACAGTACTATGATATATACCATTGAGAAAGTGGCCACCCTCATCGGGGCCCGACGCTACGGCAACGCTGAGGCTGGCATCGGCTGGCTGCTCACCGACAGCCGCTCACTGTGTTTCCCTGAGCAAACCCTGTTCTTCGCCCTGCGCAGCAAGCGCAACGACGGACACAAGTACATCGACGAACTCTATCGGCGCGGCGTGCGCAACTTCGTGGTGGAGACCCTCCCTGCGACCCTCGCCCCCGATGCCAACTACCTGAAGGTGCCCTCGCCGCTGGCAGCCCTGCAGCGACTGGCCGAGCGCCATCGCGACGAGTTCAGCATCCCCGTGGTGGGCATCACGGGCTCTAATGGCAAGACTTGGGTCAAGGAGTGGCTCTACCAACTGCTCATGCCCTCGATGAAGGTGACCCGCTCGCCCAAGAGTTACAACTCACAGATTGGTGTGCCCCTCAGCGTATGGCTGCTCAACGAGCAGACCCGCGTGGCCCTCTTCGAGGCCGGCATCAGCCAGCCCGGCGAAATGCTTGCCCTCCACGACATCATCCAGCCCACCATCGGCGTGCTGACCTCCATCGGCTCCGCCCATCAGGAGAACTTCCGATCGCTGGACGAGAAGTGCATGGAGAAACTGCAACTCTTCCGCGATACCGAGGTCATTGTCTATCCGTCTGACGACGATACCGTCAGCCGCTGCATCCGCCGCTCACAGTATCAGGGCGAGCGCATCGGCTGGAGCCGCTACAGCGAGAAGGCCCCCATGTTTGTCAAGACCGAAGGTCGCCACATCTCTTATATATATAAAGGTGTAGAGGGTTCCTATGAGATGCCTTTCTTCGACGAGGCCAGCATCGAGAACTCCATCACCTGTGCCACCGTGGCCCTCTATCTGGGCCTGACGCCCGAACAGATTGCCGAGCGCATGGCCCGGCTCGAGCCCATCGCCATGCGACTGGAGGTGAAGGAGGGGCAGCGCGGGCTGACCCTGATCAACGACTCCTACAACAGCGACGTCAACTCGCTCGACATCGCCCTCGATTTCATGAACCGCCGCCCAGAGCAGGAGGGCAAGCACAAGGTGCTCATTCTGAGCGACATCTACCAGAGCGGCGAGACACCGGCCGACCTCTACCGTCAGGTGTCCGACCTGCTGCAGAAGCGCGGCATTGACTGCTTTGTGGGCATCGGTCCGCAGATTGCGTCGCAGGCCTCTCTGTTCGCCATAGGCCAGAAGTGGTTCTTCCCCGATGTGGAGCAATTCCTGCAGAGCAGCGTCTTCCGCAATCTGCACGACGACGTGGTGCTACTGAAGGGAGCCCGCCCCTTCGGCTTCGAGCGCATCAGCGAGCAACTGGAGCAAAAGGTACACGAGACCATCCTCGAGGTGGATCTCAACGCCGTGGTGGACAACCTGAACCACTTCCGCTCCTTCCTGCGCCCTGAGACCAAGATGGTCTGCATGATCAAGGCCGACGCCTATGGTGCTGGAGCCGTCGAGATAGCCAAGACGCTGCAAGACCACCGCGTGGACTATCTGGCCGTGGCGGTGGCCGACGAGGGTGTCACCCTGCGCAAGGCTGGCATCACCCAGAACATCATCGTGATGAATCCGGAGATGTCGTCCTTCAAGACGCTCTTCGACTACGACCTCGAGCCCGAAGTCTACTCCTTCCGACTGATGGACGCCCTCATCCGTGCCGCCCGCCATCAGGGCATCACCGGCTGGCCCGTCCACATCAAACTGGACACCGGTATGCGCCGTCTGGGCTTCGACCCGCAGCAGGACATGGATCAACTCATCGACCGCCTGCGCCACCAGTCGGCCATCATTCCCCGCTCAGTATTCTCCCACTTCGTGGGCTCCGACAGCGATGACTTCGATGCCTTCTCGCAGCGGCAGTTCCAGTGCTTCGATCAGGCCAGCCAGCAGTTGCAGGCCGCCTTCTCGCACAAGATACTGCGTCACATCTGTAATTCTGCCGGCATCGAGCACTTCCCCGAACGCCAACTCGACATGTGCCGCCTCGGCATCGGCCTCTACGGCGTCGACCCCTATTCATCACTTCTCTCTCATCACTCATCACTTAAGTGCGTCAGCACCCTCAAGACCACCATCCTCCAGATACGCGAGGTGCCGGCAGGCGAGAGCGTGGGCTATAGCCGCCGCACCATGCTGGAGCGCGATAGCCGCATCGCCGCTATCCCCATCGGCTATGCCGATGGCCTGAACCGCCGTCTGGGCAACCGCCGCGGCTACTGTCTGGTGAACGGACAGAAAGCAGAGTATGTGGGCAACATCTGCATGGATGTGGCCTTGGTCGACGTGACGGATGTGGCGTGTCAGGAGGGCGACAGCGTGGAGATTTTCGGTCGCAACCTGCCTGTCTCCGTGCTGAGCGATATCCTCGACACCATCCCCTACGAAGTGCTGACGGGCGTCTCCAACCGGGTGAAACGCATCTACTTCCAGGACTAAAATGAAAATAAATCATAATTCATAATTCATAATTCACAATTATTTTGTAACTTTGCACCCAAACTACGCTTAAAACAAATAAAACAAAGATAAAATGGAACAAATCTTTAGTTACATCATCCAGTTGGGAGCGTCGGTCATGATGCCGATTCTCTTCACCATCATCGGCCTGTGCATCGGCATGAAGTTCGGCAAATCGCTCAAGAGCGGCCTCTACGTGGGCGTCGGCTTCGTGGGTCTGGGCATCGTTACAGCCCTGCTGACCACCAACTTCAACACGCCGCTCGATGCCATCTCGAAGATTTTCAACCTCGACCTGAAGGTTTTCGACATGGGCTGGCCCGCTGCTGCCGCCGTGGCTTACAACACAGCCGTGGGTGCGCTGATCATTCCCATCTGTCTGGGCATCAACTTCCTGCTGCTGGTCACCAAGTGTACCCGCACTGTCAACATCGACCTGTGGAACTATTGGCACTTTGCCTTCATCGGGGCCGTGGCCTATTTCGTGATGGACCAGAGCCTGCTGTGGGGCTACTTCGCCGCCATCTCGTGCTACATCGTCACGCTGGTGATGGCCGACCTGACGGCCGACCGCTTCCAGGGCTACTATGACAATATGGACGGCATCTCGATTCCACAGCCCTTCTGCCAGAGTTTCACGCTTTTCGCCATCTGCATCAACTGGCTGCTGGACAAGATTCCCGGTTTCTCTAAACTCAACATCGATGCTGAAGGCCTGAAGCAGAAGTTCGGCGTGCTGGGCGAGCCGCTGGTGCTGGGTGTCATCGTGGGTGCCCTGATTGGGGCTGCTGCCCATTTTGACCACTTCCAAAACTTTGCCGCTTATGCCGCAGGCTTCGAGTCGACCACCGATGCCGTGATGAGCATTGTCAAGTCGGTGCTCTTCCTGGGTGTGACGATGGGTGCCGTGATGGAACTCATCCCCCGCATCACCCGCCTCTTCATCGACGGTCTGATGCCCATCTCTGAGAAGACACAGGAGGTGGTGAAGAAGAAGTTCAACGGCAAGAAGGTCTACATCGGCATGTCGCCGGCCCTTGTCATCGGCCATCCCACGACCCTCGTCGTGTCGCTGCTGCTCATCCCTGTGACGCTCATCCTGGCCATCGCCCTCTCGAAGGCCGGCAACCAGTTCCTGCCATTGGCATCGCTGGCCGGTATATTCTATGTCTTCGTGATGGTGCTGCCCTACACCAAGGGCAACGTGGTGAAGACCTTCATCATCGGCTTGGTGGCCGTCACCATCGGTCTCTACTTCGTCACCGACATGGCTCCCGCCTTCACGTTGGCCGCCAACACGGTCTTCGAGGCCACACAGGACAAGGCCGCCCAGATTCCAGAGGGCTTTGAGGCTGGCGCTATGGACTTTGCCTCCAGCCTCTTCGGCTATGTCATCTATGCCTGTGTGAAGTACTTGCAGTGGATTGGCATGGGCGTCCTCACCCTCATCACCATCGCTATGGTCGTTTGGAACCGTATGCGAATCGTCAAAGAAGAAAACAACAAATAGAATACGAATTATGAAGAAAGCAATTCTGAGTTTCGCCCTAATCATGGGCGCGCTGGGTATACAGGCCCAGCAGGATGTGAAGTTCCAGGCGGCTTGCCATCCTGAGGATGTGAAACACTACGACACACAGACACTGCGCGACCGCTTCGTGATGGAGAAGGTGATGGAGGCCGACAAAATCCACCTGACCTACAGCCACTACGACCGCTTCATCTTCGGTGGAGCCATGCCTGTGACCAAGGACCTGAAACTGGAGAACTTCCGCGATCTGGGCCTCGACGTAGACCCCGGCATCAAGGACAAGTATTTCCTCTATAACCGCGAACTCGGCGTGGTGAACTGCGGCGAGGGCGACGGCTGGGTCATCGTCGATGGCAAGGAGTATGCCCTCTCTCCCAAGGAGGCCCTCTACATCGGTCGCGGCCACATCGGCAAGGACAAGGACGTGAACAAAGAGGTGCTCTTCCGCTCGAAGGACGCGGCGAAGCCCGCTAAGTTCTATCTGAACAGCGCCACAGCCCACCAGCACTACAAGACGCAGTGGATTACGCTCGACGGTCGCAAGGGCTCGCTGAAGGCAGCCGTTTGGGGCCCCGTGGGCTCGCTGGAGGAGTGCAACAACCGCACGGTCTACAAACTCATTGTGAACGACGTGCTGGAGGAAGGTCCCTGCCAGTTGCAACTGGGATTGACGCAACTCAACCCCGGTGCTGCCTGGAACACCATGCCGCCCCACACCCACGGTCGTCGCATCGAGGCTTACTACTACTTCAACCTGCCTCAGGAGCAGACCATCGCCCACATCATGGGTGAGCCGCAGGAGAGCCGCGTGGTCTGGCTGCACAACGAGCAGGCCATCATGAGCCCCGAGTGGAGCATCCACGCCGCTGCCGGCACCTACTACTACACCTTCATCTGGGGCATGGCAGGCGAGAACCTCTACTACAACGACAAGGACAACATTCCCGTCATTGACATCCAATGACGGAATTAAGAGTTAAGAATTAAGAATTAAGAGTTGTCGGCTTCGCCGATTAAGATTTTCCAATTAAGAATTATCACTGTGAGTGACTTTGGCAAAATGCTGGATGAGAAATGCCTCATGTTCGCTGTTAGGATTGTCAATTTATGCCGTTTCTTGGACAAAGAGAGGAAAGGTAAGCATATTGTTGATCAAATCATGCGTAGCGGAATGAGCATAGGAGCAAATTATGCCGAGGCAGAATGTGCTATCAGCGACAATGATTTCTTGGCAAAATTGTACATTTCTTTAAAAGAATGTAACGAGACTCTTTACTGGCTTCGGCTTCTAAGAAAAGTGAACGACCTGGATGAAAATCAATTCAAATCTATTTATGATGATGGTGATGAACTGAAACGTCTTCTCGTTTCCATTATCAAGACCAAGCGAAAGAACCTCGGACTCGAATAATTCTCAATTCCTAATTCTTAATTGCCAAAGGCAATAACTCTAAATTCTAAACTCTAAATTCTAAATTTAAAATAAAATGAATGCTATTCAGAAAACAAAGATGAGCAACTTCCGTTGGGTCATCTGTGCGTTGCTCTTTCTGGCAACCACTGTCAACTACATGGACCGACAGGTCCTGTCTCTCACGTGGAAAGACTTCATCGCCGTGGACTTCCACTGGACCGATGCTCACTATGGCTACATCACGGCCATCTTCTCCGTCTTCTATGCCATTGCCAACCTCTTTGCAGGTAAGTTCATCGACTGGATGGGCAGTAAAAAGGGCTACCTGATTGCCATCTTCGTATGGTCTCTGGGTGCAGTGCTTCATGCTGGATGTGGATGGATGACCATGTATATCGAGGGATACGACTCTGTTGCTGCCCTTCGTCTGGTGCAGGCAGGCAGTGATGCCGCCGTAGCCATTGCCACCATCTCGGTGTGGCTGTTCCTCTCCTGCCGCCTTATTCTGGCTGTTGGTGAGGCCGGCAACTTCCCCGCCGCCATTAAGGTGACGGCCGAGTATTTCCCCAAGAAGGACCGTGCCTTCGCCACCTCTATCTTCAATAGCGGTGCATCGGTAGGTGCCCTGGCTGCTCCTGCCACGATTCCCCTGTTGGCTCGTGCCTGGGGCTGGGAGATGGCATTCATCGTCATTGGTGCTCTTGGTTTCCTCTGGATGGGACTGTGGACATGGCTCTATGAGAAGCCTCACAAGAGCAGCCATGTTAATCAGGCCGAACTCAATTATATCGAACAGGACAACGACATTGCCAACGTACAAGATCGTGGCGAGGTGAAAGAAGAAAAGGCTATCCCCTTCTGGAAGTGTTTCACCTACAAGCAGACATGGGCATTTATTGTTGGTAAACTGATGACCGATGGCGTATGGTGGTTCTTCCTATTCTGGGCTCCCGCCTATTTCTCTGACCAGTATGGCTATACCAGCGACTCAACCATGGGTATCCTGCTTATACTGACACTCTACTCCATTGTCACCATTCTCTCCATTGGTGGTGGCTACCTGCCCAAGTATTTTGTAGAAACTCGTGGTATGAACCCCTATCTAGGCCGTATGCGTGCTATGCTCATCTTCGCCTTCTTCCCCTTGTTGGGTCTTATTGCTCAGCCTCTCGGTGCTTATAGCGCATGGTGGCCTGCTATTCTGATTGGTTTATTAGGTGCAGGACACCAGGCTTGGTCAGCCAACTTGTTCTCTACCATTGGCGATATGTTCCCCAAGTCTACCATCGGCACCATCACCGGTATTGGCTCTATGGCTGGAGGTCTTGGATCATTTGCCATTAATATGGGCTCTGGTGTGTTGTTTACTTTCGCTGCAGGCTCATTTGTACTGTCGGGTAACACCAATACGGAACCTCAGGAAATGAGTGTTAAGGCCTATAAGCAGGTGCTGAAATCAGAACTGGTAGCGAAGGGTGAAGCCGAAGTTAACCAGGCTTTCGCTGCTTTGGCCGACCAAGAAGCCGCTACTGCTTCATTTGACAAGTTCATGGAGAAAGGTGGCACCAGTTTCAATGAGACGGCTGCCCGTATCGCTATCATCAATGAACTGACAGGGGAGAAGATGGCTGACGACTCCAAGACTCAGGCTGTTCTTGACAAGTACGACGCAATGGCTGATACAGTTCAGGCCAACAAATTACTGGCTCAGGCTAAGGTACTTGATGCAAAGGCATACGTTGTTGTTAACAGCGGCAACTATTCTGAACTCTCCGGCGACGGTGAGAAACTGGCAGAGGCCTTCAAGCAACACGGTTGCGAGATTAAACAGTCTCCGCTCCATGCTCTCGGTTTCAACGGTAAGCCCGCTGGCTACATGATTATCTTCTGTATCTGTGCCGTGGCCTACCTCATCGGCTGGTTCATCATGAAGACCCTCGTGCCGAAGTACAAGCCCATCGTAGTGGAATAAGACAATGAGACAAATTCTGCTGACCCTCTTCATACTGGTACTTTCCTGTCCTGCGGCTATGGCCCAGGACAGCAAGTGCTATATGGACAAGGCCAATAGTTATATGCGGGAGGCTGAGTACTACACAAAGAAAGCGGAAGGCTACGACCGCGATGCGCAGTACTACAACAACAAGGCGCAGGGCTATCTGCGCGATGCCGAACGCTACTCCCGCAGCAACAAGCCCGACAAAGTGAGCACTTACACCCGTTGGGCCAAGGAGGCCTCAGACAAGGCCACTTTGCGGATGCGGTGGGCCAAAGAGGCCCGCAGCAAAGCGGAACTGCGCATGAAGTGGGCCCGCGAAGCGATGCAGAAGGCGAGGTGAAAGGTAAAAAAGTAAAAAGGTAAAAAAGTAAAAAGGGGGTTCCTGACTTAGTCGAGGAACCCCTGTTTTTTTAGTGCACCGAGGAGCGTCGCCGACATCGCCTCGTTGTCTTTTCGGGTGTAGCGGATGTCCGTAAAGATCTGGGCGAGACTCTCCTTGTGGTTGATCTCCACAAAGTGGCGGTTCTCCGGCAGTTGCTCCTTATTATTATAATAGGTGTCAATGTCCTGCGGCGTGTAGTCGTGGTAGGTTTCGCTGTGCACGAAACTCTCCAGCGGCAGACGGTCGGAAAGGGGAGGTTCCTCGGCAGGCCAGCCTACGGTGAGGGTGGCCACGGGCATGACCAACTGAGGCAGGCGGAGCGTGTCGATGATCATCTGCGGCATATAGACGGTGGTGCCCAGATAGCAGTAGCCCAGCCCCTCTTCGTCCATCAGACAGCAGAGCGTCTGGGTGAAGAGCAGGGCGTCGATGGCTGCATTCTGATAGGAGAGGAAGTTGTCGTAGCCCGGTTCAGCCTTGCGGCAGCGGGCCCACTGGCTGGTGCGGTTGAAGTCGGCGCAGATGGTCAGCACCACGGGGGCCGCAGTCACCATGGGCTGGTTGAAGTGGGCCGGGGCCAGCCGCTGCTTCATCTCATCGGAGCGGGTGACGACGACACTATAGAGTTGCAGGTTACCCATGGTCTGGGTGCGGGCCGCCTCGTTCATCAGGCGGTTGAGCAGTTCGTCGCTGACAGGGCGGTCAGCATATTTGCGGATAGTACGGCGGGTAAGGAGGGATTTCATTTTTGAATTAAGAGTTAAGAGTTAAGAATTAAGAGTTATCGGCTTCGCCGAGTATCAATTAAGAATTTCTTTTGGTTGCGGATGTATAGGCCTTTGTGGGGGCGCTGGATGCGACGGCCATGCAGGCCGAAGAGAAGTGATGAGCGATGAGTGATGAGCGATGAATGGATGCCGCTGGCGATGCCGTCGGCCACGTAGTCGAAGCGCATGGTGCCGTCAGCATTCTCGGCAATGTTGTGCAGTGAGCCCGGCAGTCGGCGGGTGCCTTGCAGATTGTCGTTGTAGAAGCGGGCGGCGGGCTTCGAGTTGTAGGTCAGGCTGTCCTTCTTGCCGTAGGGGAAGAGGTCGTTCTGCTCGCTCCAGTAACTGGCCTTGTTGTCGGCCGTCAGGATGGTCAGTCGCAGGTGGTCGTTGGCGGGGAAGCCATAGTAAATGCCATCCTCATCCTTCGACTCGCTCTCGGTGACAAAGGCATTGGGTATGTTCCACTCCCAGATGTCCTCGTCGAAGTCCACCTGGGTCACCATCAGTCCGTGGCCGGGCAGTTCTGAGTCCCAGTTGGTCAGTTGACGGTTCTCCACGATGAGGTATTCGTCGGGATGCCCGTCGTTGTAGATGATGTAGCCCTCCCCACCCTCGCTGACGGGCTTCAGGCTGCTCTCGCTGACGCTCTCGGCCGACAGCGGCGTCAGGTCTATCCATCCGGCCATCCATTTCTCATAGGCCGAATAGCCGGCGGGCACGAACGAGTCGCCATTGTAGTTGCCGCCGCTCATCAGGTCGTAACTGCCCATAGCGTAGTTGTCGCCCAGCGTGTCGTAGATGTCGGGATAGCCCAGGCAGTGGCTGAACTCATGGCAGATGGAGCCGATGCCCTCTATGTGGCCATCTCTGTCTATCTCGTTGCTGCACGCATAGGTGTTGACCGTGATGCCGTCCAGCGTCAGGGTCTCACCCATGGCGTCGTAGAGCGTCCACATGTGGGGCCACACCGTGTTGGCCACACTGCTGCCGCCGTCGGCCTCGCCCTTGCCGGCATAGATCACGTAGACCTGGTCGGCCTCACCGTCACCATCCCAGTCGTAGTCGGCAAAGTCGACCTCGGCTTCGGCCAGACGGCAACCCTCCACTATCATCTCGTGGGCTCTCATGTCATAGCCGTCCTTGTCGTTCTCACCATAGTATTTCTGGTTGTTGGCCAGCGTGTAGGGGCCCACCACGTCGAAGGCAATCTCAAATTGCCCGCTGCTCTGCGCCCTGAAGTAGTCGGCCACGCTACCCACGAAGCCCTCGCTCGTGGCGTAGTTCTCGGCATTCATAATCTTCTGGTACTTGGCCTTGTTGTTGGCCGTCTTGAACTTCACGTCGGTGAACTGTGCCAGGATGACCAGTCCGCGCTTCTGTCCTTTGTAAGAGGTATGTTCGCCCATGCTGACAGCCCTTCGCGCCGCACTCTCGGCCTCCCTCACGGCCCGCCGGCTGGCAGCCTTCTGCTGCAGCCGGGCCATGTCGGTCTCCACCAGCCACTCGCCCTGCCACGACAGCCGGCGACCGTCTTCGGTCAACCAGTAGTGCAGATGTTCGTCACCCGTCAGTTGAGCCTTCACTTCGGTGCCGTCGGCCAGCGTCAGCACATACCAGCCCCGCTTGGCGGGAATGGCACTGACAGCCAAGCAGATGACCGACAGCAGCGTTGCCATAACAAGTCTTTTCATCTTAAATATGTATTCCATTTGGGCTGCAAAGTTAGTCATTTTATTTGAGATGGAAAAATTTATGCTCCTTTAACGCTTGGTTTCCAATTATTTTTTGTACTTTTGCAAGCATATTTATCTTTTAACACGTTAAATCAAAAACATTCTATGGGATTAATTGAACAAATCATTGCGCGTGCCAAGAGTAACAAGCAGCGCATCGTGCTCCCCGAAGCAGAAGAGGAGCGCACCCTCTGTGCAGCCGACCGCGTGCTGGCCGACGACATTGCAGACCTCATTCTGATTGGTAACCCTGAGAAGGTGCACGCCCTGGCCAAGGAGAAGGGCCTCACCCACATCGACAAGGCTACACTCATCGACCCGCTGAACTACGAGAAGAGCGAGGAACTGGCCCAACTCCTGCAGAAACTGCGCGAGAAGAAAGGCATGACCATCGAGAAGGCCCGCGAACTGGTGAAGGATCCCCTCTACCTGGGCTGCATGATCATCAAGACCGAAGGTGCAGACGGCCAGATCTCCGGTGCCCTCTCCACCACTGGCGAGACCCTGCGCCCCGCCCTGCAGATCATCAAGTGCGCTCCCGGCATCACCTGCGTCAGCGGCGCCATGCTGATGATTACCGACAAGCCCGAATACGGTGAGAACGGCGTGCTCGTCTTCGGCGACGTGGCCGTCACCCCGATGCCCGATGCCAACCAACTCTCTCAGATTGCCGTCTGCACGGCTCAGACCGCCCGCTCGGTGGCTGGTTTCCAGGATCCCCGCGTGGCCATGCTGAGTTTCTCCACCAAGGGCAGTGCCTCTCACGAGGTGGTCGACAAGGTGGTAGAGGCTACGAAGTTGGCCAAGGAACTGGATCCTAACCTGAAGATCGACGGCGAACTGCAGGCTGATGCCGCCCTGGTGCCTGGCGTAGGTGCCAAGAAGGCTCCCGGCTCCGAGATTGCCGGCAAGGCCAACGTGCTGGTGATGCCGTGCCTCGAAGTGGGCAACATCGCCTACAAACTGGTGCAGCGTCTGGCTGGTGCCACCGCCATCGGCCCCATCCTGCAGGGTATCGCCCGTCCCGTGAACGACCTCTCTCGCGGCTGCTCCGTCGAGGACATCTACTACCTCGTCGCCATCACCGCCTGCCAGGCTATGGACGCTAAGAAGTAGACCCTCCCCCTTGCCCCTCCCTGTATGGAGGGGAGTATATAGTTTTATTATAAAAGTATTAATTACAATAGAAAAATGCCCCTAAAACTCCCTGTAAAGTAACTACTCCTCCCCATACAGGGGGAGGTCGGGAGGGGGTCTGTTATATGAAGATATTAGTATTGAATTGCGGTTCGTCCTCTATTAAGTACGCCCTGTACAACATGGACGACAAAAGCGTGATGACCAGCGGCGGCGCAGAGCGCGTGGGACTGGACGGTGCCTTCGTGAAGGTGAAACTGGCCAATGGCGAGAAGAAACAGATCATGCACGACATCCCCGAACATACCGAGGGCGTGAAGTTCATCTTCTCACTGCTCACCGACCCCGAAATCGGTGTCATCAAAGACCTGAAAGAGATTGACGCCGTGGGCCACCGTATGGTGCATGGCGGCGAGAAGTTCAACAAGAGCGTACTGCTGACCGACGAGGTGCTCAGCGCCTTCGAGGCCGTCAGCGACCTGGCTCCGCTGCACAACCCCGCCAACCTCAAGGGCGTGAATGCCGTCAAGGAACTCATGCCCGGCCTGCCCCAGGTGGGCGTGTTCGACACCGCTTTCCACCAGACCATGCCCGCCAAGGCCTATATGTACGCCATCCCCTACGAACTCTACGAGAAGTATGGCGTACGTCGCTACGGCTTCCACGGCACCAGCCACCGCTATGTGTCGGCCCGCGCCCTGGAGTTCCTGGGCCTGAAGCCCGAGGGCACGAAGGTCATCACCTGCCACGTGGGCAATGGCGGTTCCATCGCAGCCGTGGTCGACGGCAAGTGCGTTGACACCTCGATGGGTCTCACCCCGCTGGAGGGTCTCGTCATGGGCACCCGCTCGGGCGACATCGACGGCGGTGCCGTGACCTTCATCGAGAAGAAACTCGGCCTGGATGCCGACGGCATGTCGAACCTGCTGAACAAGAAGAGCGGCGTAGCCGGTATCACCGGTGGCTCCAGCGATATGCGCGACGTGGAGAATGCCGCCAAGGCCGGCGAGCCTCGTGCCAAGTTGGCTCAGGACATGTATTTCTATCGCATCAAGAAGTACATCGGTGCCTATGCAGCCGCTATGGGTGGCGTAGACGTCATCGTCTTCACCGCAGGTGTCGGCGAGAACCAGATCTCTATGCGCTCTGAGGTCTGCAAGGGTCTGGAGTTCCTGGGCGTGAAGTTCGACGAGCAGAAGAACCAAGTGCGCGGCGAAGAGGCCATCATCTCTGCCGACGATTCCAAGGTGAAGGTTGTCGTCATCCCCACCGACGAGGAACTAATGATTGCCACCGACACCATGAATCTGCTGTAAGCAATACAGAACATTCATCCACACAAGTCGCCGACCCATCACGGGCCGGCGACTTTCGTTTTCGTTTTGTTAGCCCTGCCTACTCTCACGAGCCAGAAGGGCCTAATGTGTCTTAATTAACAATTAAAAAAAGCATAACTTTTCTTGCGAAAAGTCGCCGACAAAGCGAGGACTCGAACCTCACACCGCGCCCACCGTCTGGACTGCTTTGCGTTTAGGAATTTCGACAATGCCGCACCCTTGCAGGCACACCTTAACCGTAAATGAAGAGGGATTAATCAGCCGCAGGGACCTTTGCCTCTGCGCAGACGCCTTACCGCCACACCGTCCGAACATAGTTCAAAGTTGCGAAGTTTGAATACACGGACAATAGTCGTTTAAGCACATCTCCGAGACCGACCGTACAAATGGCCAGAAGTCTCGTTCCACCAATGTAAGATCACCTATCCACACATGAACAGGCTTTTACGCTTGCAAAGTTAAGCATAATTTCCGAGATATCCAAGCATTTTCTGGAAAAACTTCTACCCGTACGGTTGAAAAAATCTTATGAGGGAAATTACTTCTTATTTTGAATAAAGTCGAGACCTTGCTTTCGATAGAAAGCAAATTTCCCGTCATCTGAAATCAGGGGTATCTTCTCAGTAATAGCATGTGCGATAATGACATGATCAGAGGGATCCTTATGGTCTTGTCCCACATTCAAGACCAAATCCGCATACGTCTTCATATGCTCCTCCTTTAGAGGAAGTATGTGTATAAAGTAATCATTCTCGATCGAATCAATCATCTCACGAGCATTCTTCCAGTATTTTGAGACAAGTTTCTTGTTATTATATTGAATGACCAATTCGCGAGGAGTTTCTGCACTCACACAAATTGTATTGTCATAATCAGTAAGCACAGCCAACACATCATCCGACAACTGCTCTCTGTCAATTGCCAAATGAATGAAGACGCAAGTATCTATTAGAATCCTCATTAACTTTTCATATAGACTCCGTACTTCTCACAGGTTGCAGTACCTTGAGTCCTGTCAGAGGCTTCCATTCTCTTCTTCACCAAATACTTCCTAACCTCTACGGGGAGGCTCTCCCATGTTGATGCTGTCATACAATCATTATTTTCTCGCCTGCAAAAATAAGCATAATTTCCGAATCCTCCAAATTTTTGGCAATAAATTACAAGGTGCACTTACTGCACTTTCCACGCTTAATGAAGTGCCGAGTGAATTATTTCAGCAAAAGCCTTGTTAATTCAGAAAAAAATCGTAAATTTGCAGCAAAATCAAAAAACATCAGCATTATGACGGCATTAGCAAATAAGATCTCAGAAACGCCAATGGCTCCCTACGCGGAAGTCCTACGCAACATGAAGCCCTCCGAGATGCAAATTGTTGTGACGTTCCTGCAAGAGGCAATGGCAGAGGCCCAGTCGCCCACAGAAAGCCCTGCAGAGATAATTCGCAACAAGTTTCAGAGTCTTGCTATTTCACAAGAGACCAAAGACCTTGTTCGTGATTTATCCCTCTCTGCAGAAGAAATGAATGACGAGCGGACACAATATATCCTAGGGTACAAGCAATGACGGTACATTCTTCGTCATCGCACAAAAGGAGAGCGTTACCGAATGATTCGTAATGCCAGAAGTATCACCACGGTTTTACCATGCGACGGCCTACAACTTGACAATGCATTGGCAACACCCGTCAAAGACTACGAAGATATGCTACAATACCAATGCGCTTTGGCAGCAGGATGTGATGTTATTGTTACAAACAACAAACGCGATTTCTACGAATTCTGCCGAATTCCTTTTATGACCTCCGAAGAATTTCTTTTGCAGATAGAGTATTAAAATTGGGGCGTGACACCTACCGCACCAGCCAGAGGAGCAGGAGGTGAAGGGGATAGAAGGCGTAGAAGAGATACTTTGCCCAGCGTCCGCGGATGAAGCCGCGCCGACCATTGTAGAGGGCGATGGGAATGAAGGCGAGACCAGGCACCCACTTCATGGGCAACATACAACCGCCAATGATGGCCTGTAGCAGAAGATGACGACGCAGCACGTATAACAGTAGGATAAACGCAAAGCCAGCCCCACCATAGTCGGCACGAAACAAAAAGGCAAAGGCAAATAGCCCTAACAAGACTACAGACAGACACCGACGGTTACTCTTGAAGCGCTCTATAGCCCACATTCCCAAGAAACCGAAGAACAGCGTGAACATGACATTATGCCCTGCCGGATGCACCAACCGCCAGGGAACCTCTGACAGTAGCGCAAAGAGCAGGAGGTTGCGACCATAGGCCCTGCGATGATGGGTATGCTGGAATCCCTCTACGATGAGGAAGGCAAACAGCGGAAAAGCCATCCGCCCCACACAGCGCATCAGGAAGTAGCACGACACCTGCCTGCTGCCCACCATGAACAGCGGCTCCATCCATTCCGCCTGCCCACGCAACAGGAAGTGTGCCACGTGGTCAACCAGCATGGTGGCCATTGCTATTATCTTCAGCCAACTGCCGCTGAGTATCTTATATTTTTGCATCGTCGCAAGTACAGTTTGTTCGAGCGTCATCTTCGGGTGCAAGGTATGCTACTTTAGGCAGTAAAGTATGGCAGTTTACTATAGTAAAGTCCCATCGGAACGACCGCAAAGTAGGCCACTTTCCTGCCAAAGGTGGCTTCGGAACGAGCCGTAGATGACGGGGGCAAATGGACTATCGCCAAGAGGCAAGCAAGCAGTTATTATAATCTCCATGATGAAACAAAATCTCTTGCAGCCTTGAACACATCACCACCGATATCCTTATAGTTTTCTAAAACACTATTTAGCCAAGCGGGCCCATGCCCCCCTTCTTCTGGAACGAACCTTTCCAATTCACCCACTGGAACCACAAAAAGATTTACCGATTGGAAAGCCGAATTCAATTCATTAAACGCAACTGTGGCCTGGCCCGCAGGTATAACTGCCTGGCCACCCGATTTCAACATGGCCCATTTATTTTCAAGTCTCAACTGTGATGACAGTCTCTTTACCTCTGCAGAGGTCAGTTCTTCATTATCAAACCCGCTTATTGCTTGTTCAAAAGAAGTTCTTAGTTCTTGTTTGGTGATGCTATCATGACCAGCATTCAGATTTGACGAGAAACGAGTATAGGCTGTTTCCATTTCAGCACCCCAAGTTCCTCCACACGCTTCATATAAACCTTTGATTATATTCTTATCATTTAGCACATCAATATCCGGAACGCACCTGAACTCAATGGATAAAGAACGTAGAGCCATAACGACCTGTTTCATTCGCTGTTTTCCACCACAATGAATAAAAAGCGTTTCTGAATACGATCCTTCCAAGGACTTCAAATAATCAAGAATGATGGAATAGAAACTACAATCAGAATCACTCTCACACAACACCACATTCTTGTGGAACAGACTTTTCATAATATTCGAATGCCTCAACAGAGAATCATCCCAGATATTATGAAATTCTTCATTCCTTAAAAGAGCAAAATGGTTATTATTTCCTTCTCTACTGATACGAATGACTTTAATACGACTTGAGCAGACCTCCATTAAGCCCTTTATAATATCTTCGCTATGAGTGGCAATAAATGCCTGTCGGTCAGTGCCAATCAATTCACCAACAACCTTACCTAAGATCCTTGCCTGTGGTGGATGGAGGAAGGATTCTGGCTCATCAATCAGAAACACGCCATAATTCTTAAGGATAAGATGCAGCACCACACCTGCGAAACTACGCATTCCGTCTCCCTGCTCATGAAGTTTTGGATATGAAGCAAACAAATTCTCCAGTTGTTCCATAATGGCAGGGGCATCACCTGCATTCATGTGCGGTGTTTCTCCCAAGCAAAGACTGACAGTTTTCCTCGACACATAGTTGGGTGTCAATTCATACCCAAAGGCCTCCTTAAAATAATATGAAATCTTATTCCTATATTCTCCTTCAAAAACAAGATAATGAATAGGGTGTGACCAGGAATCGTTTCTGTCTACCGCCTTTGGAGGATCAGAAATCGTCAGCCTTTCCTCAGTCTTTAGATATGAGATTAGGTAATTTCTGATGGAGTCCATTAGTTTTTCCCCATTATTATATGCCTGCAATTGCCAGCCATATATATCATAGTTATATCCAATATACCGTATTTGATTTGGGTTTGATGCATTTAATTTTTTCGAATGGTTAGTAATTTCTGTTTTTAGTTCATCAGAGTTTCCTTTCAAAATACTAACATTCTTTATTACAATTGGATTAGTTTTTTCCCCTGCTAGAGAGAAAATGTCTCGAAGCGACTGGCTTTTCCCAGAGTTATTAGGACCAACGAAAATCACAATATCATTGGGCTGTATATCCAATGATTCTCCGTTGTTAAAAGTTATTTGGTTTATCTTTGAGTAAAACATATCTATTTATAGTATTAGACTATAACGATTGAATTTATCATTCAATCTTCACCATAAAAATATCTTGTCAGTTTCTTAGGTAGTCTTGGGCTAATAAAAGTCCGATAAGCATAGTAAGCCAAAGACAAATATACAGCAGTCTGTATAATGGCACTGGTCAATCCACCTGAATGTGGTATAACAAGTTTATTATATGCCAGGACAACCTCTGCCGCAACAATTAAGCACATAATAACAATCATCCATCCATATATCTTCCTAAACCTGTGATAGGGGACACGATGACCTATTCTACGTGCCAACTTAAAAAGTCCCCACTCAGACTTAGTCAAGTTCTTCCCACTTGTCAACGAGCATCCTGCAGTAAGAGAGTTACTCTTCGTCCCAGTATGAAAGACTTTCATTACGAAGCCCTCTTTTTTTGCAAGATATTCAAAATCTATCACAATACTTTTCTTGTCATCTGAAAGTTGCCAAGTGATATCATTTTGCTTTTCAGAAAAGAGAAGTTGAGCCTCAAGGATTTCTGCATCATCGCTCATTGAAATATGTAGAGGGTCTTTCGTAGCAACATCCTCACGCTTTATCGTTGTTCCCGCATTCCATATAGCAACTGCCGAAACTGCAAAGTCCTGAATCGTATTACCAGAGTGTATCACTTCAATCGATGAATTCTGAATCATTTTACTCTGGAATATCGAGGTGAATGTCATATACCGAGGTTTTTGCCCCCTACGAGCCTTATAATAGGAAACTATCGTATATATCACACCTATGGTGCCTAGCACTCCAACGATGTACTCAAAATAAAGTGATATAAATTGGGCGGTTAACTGTAGGATCTCTTGCATGACAAGTTACGGATTATAGTTAAATAATAGGGCGCAAGGCGCTTAAATGGCCCTGCGCCCCAGAGAGGTATATTATCCTATATGGAGACTCTTGTGACCCCTTTGCTGCATTTATTAAAGACCTCCCGGTTCATCGAATTCGGTATTTTCGCCGCTTACTTCCAGGAGAAGGCTATCATTAACCTGCAGTTTGACGACTTCCATCTCAGGAGCCGTATATTCTTTCTTTTCCATATGCTTTCTTGAATTATATTTTAAAAATCATATAAACATGAGTCCGCCCTACCTTGAGAGCAGGAGCGGACTCTTGCTATATACTCAGTTACTTGATGATAACCTTCTTGCCATTGTTGATGTAGATACCCTTCTGAGTGGGAGCACCCTCAAGGCGTACACCATTCAGGTTGTACCAGCCATCAGCCTTGACTTCAGAGTTCTCAACGGAGAAGTTGCGGATAACGGTTGTGCTGCCATCAGCCTCCTCGAACGAGATCTCTATTGCACGAGCGCCATTTGTTGCTGCAGGTGCATAGAAGTAAGCGTTGTAAGGAACGATGTCAAACGTAGTAGCTGCAGGAGAATCGCTACGGACGAAGTCCAACTTGTTGACAGTTTCGCTGTTGATCATGAACTGATAGTCAGACTTGGTATTGTTCATGGTAACCTTCTCATAGGTACCGATGAACTTGAAGTTGAGTCCTTCAGCGGTTGAAGCGGCAGTCTCCAAAGCGGCAGCGTTAGCAGGAGCCTTAATCTCGTGAGAGCCGAAGTTAACAACAGCATCCTGAGCAACTGCATCGTAGGTCTTCACCATGAACGGAGTGTTGGCAGGAATCACCACGTTGTCCATCTTCAGTTTGAAGGCAACCTTAGCAGTACCAGAAGCATAGCGTGTAGCAGCAGCAGGATTGACAACATTCACGATGGCATAGCCGAATGCCTGAGAGACCTGCTTCACTGTCACGTCGAACGGCAGTACAAGTGCGTTCCACTGGAAGGCACGCCATTTATCATCATAACTAGCGACGGAAGAAGCACCACGATTCAACTTGATCTTCACGTTGACAGTCTTACCATTGTTGGTGGCAATCTTAGTAGCCAGGTTCACGTCATCAGCATTCAGATAGAGGTCTGCAGAACCATTAGTAATCACCAGATTGGCAGTAGCAGTGGCGGTGATGATGTAGTTCTTGTTCTTCTTACCTGCAGCAGGAGTCTCAGGAATGGTAATCTTAATACCATTTTCTACCGTTGTCTGAGTCGTGAAGGCCTGTTCATTATTGCTATAAGCAACGGTATAGTCGATATCAGTAATATTGTCAGTAGAGAGCAGACCCTCATAAGTGATAGCCGACTGGTTCAGAGCGGGAGTACCAGTAGCCTGTACGGGAACAGCCTGCTCCAGCGGAGCGATTGTCAGCGCAATAGGATTAATCTTCAGACGACCATAACTATACTCAACATTTTCGATATCGTAGTTATCGGTCAGTTCCAGAGTGCCTTCCTCGATAGTGATGTCGTAGTAGCCTACGTCCTCACCTGCAGCACGTACCAACTTAGGATAGGTCTTGATAACATCACCGATAGCGTCACCTTCCTTCTGACCTGTAACGGCCATATTTGAACTTGTACCCTGTACACCTGCCTCAGTTACATAGTTATCCGAAGTGCCATAATTCTTCTGGTCACCAATGGTGATGATGGTCACCTTAGCCTTGTTGATCGTGAAATCACCACTAACAAAAGTCACGGGATTATAGTTCTTATAGATGGCCTGAGCCATACCTGCTTCTGTCCATGAGGGAACTAGTGCGCTGGGATATAAGCCGACATTCTCTGTGCCACCGTTAACCTTAACATTGGCATCTCTCGTCACCTGTATATTAGCCAGATTTGTGAGAGCAGTACGATCAGTTTCATTTACAGGAGCAGTACCACTAGCATCAATCTCCAGTGCGAAAGCACCAACACCGGTATTATCGGCGGTACCATAGGTCTTCGACTTTGCAGAAGCCTTGACTTTCACACCTGTCAGCGGAGTAACGGTAAACTTACCATTGGTCAGCGACAGAGTATAGTTGGCATTCTCTGAATCAGGCTGAGTCAGTTTAATTACATATCCACCATCCTTCACATTAGCAGCAGCATCTTCGATAGAGACAGTAGCCTTTTGGAAACCTGTCATGTCCTCGTTCTCATCACCAACGAAACCAGAGTAACTTACGCGCCAGCCGGTTTCAGGCTCAGCAACAGCAGTACCATTATAGACCTTCGTCTCGTCCAGAACGACAACATTCAGGGTCTTCTTTTGAATCTCGAAAGCAAAGGCTTCAACAGCATCGATAGTACCACCGTAGTTACCCTTACCCTGAAGTTTAACAGTATATTCACCATGATTCTTGGCAACACCATCATTCTCGTTGATAGTCAGAGTGTAGTCTGAGTTCTCAGTCAACTTCTTTGCCGGGTCGGCAGTAGTGCCTACATACACCTCATACTCAGGACCCTGAACTTCTCCATTATAGGTATAAGTCTGACTCTGTGTAGCAGCAGTTCTCTGGAAGAAGAAACCTTCAGCAGCAATATCAACCTGCTTGATCTTCATGGTGCGAGGAGCATATCGGATAGTGTAGTTACCATCGGTAGCAGCCAGCGTGCTGGAAGAGAAGTCAATAGTATAGGGGGCAACAGCAGGACTAAGTGCTGCACCTGCAGATGTGACGTTAGCATCAGTGGTAGTCTGCACAGGAGTGATCGTACCAGTAAGACGGGTCTTATCATCATTTACACCAGTACCAGCCAGATTTGTTACAAAACCTTCATAAGTCACATTACTCAGAACGGTTGCGGTAAAGACGGTCGAGTTGTCAGCACCGAAAGTCTTGGTGAAGACTCCATCTGCATAGTTAGCATCACTAGTATTACCATAGTTCACCGTCAGAAGCTTCGGAGTGATAAACAGCACAGGGTTGGCAGCACTGCTAGGACCTTCTGCGGTAATGGTGTAGTTGGTAGCGGTTGCTGTGACAGTCAGAGGATAACCAGTTGACTCGTTCACCTTCTCCTGCTGTCTTACATTCTCAGGAGTAACGGCAGTCGTTCTAGCATAATTGAACGTAACAGCAATGTTCTCTGCAGGTTCAGGCAGAGTCTGACCTGCCTTAACAGCCCACTGCAGGGTAGCAGGGTCACTTTCGCCGTAAACCTTTGTAGCATTCTGTGCCACAATAGTCAGGGGAATCTGTTCAATCTCGAAAGTCGGACGCTTGTTTTCGGGTACTGCGCCCTCGTATGCAAGACCACTAGCCGCAATGCCAACATAATAAGTACCGGCATTCTTCACGCTTCCTTCTGCCAAATCATCACCATCTGCCGTAGCGTGATAGGTCAACGCCACATCCTCCAGATTGATAGCAGTCCAAGCACCGTCTGCTTCCATCTGAACTTCAATGTTCCAAGCGATACCTGAACGATCCTGAGCATTGTAGTAGATGTGATCTGCCTGTGGGTAGGACAAGCGAACCTGATAAACATCACTCAAGTCCAAAGCCCATCCTGCCAAAGGCAAGAGCGCCATCAAGAACAATAAAAGAAAATGTTTTCTCATAATGTTTTGTTTTAAATTGTTAATAAATAAATTGTTAATAAAAAAATGTATTCTTTTGTTTACCGTTTGCGGTTTAATGTCTACCGTTTGGGTTCTGCGATCACGCCTGACCTCAGAGGAGAGCACACAGCGGTGCCGGCCGATACTCCCAGATCGGTCGTCAATTAAGAGTTATGAGTTAAGAATTAAGAGAATTGGCACTTCCCTTTGCTTCTGCCCTACTTCACTCTTCACTTAATCTTTTGGAAACAAAAAAGACGTGGGAGTAAATCTCTCCGCGCCTATCCTAGTATTCAGGCCTTCGCATTGCCCCTATGAAAGGATAAGCAACGTGAAAGCCTGCCCACGTCAGGTGATGATATACATATACACACTACCACCTGACATACACCTTATTATATATATAAAAGGAAATATCAGGCGTAGGATGATACAAGATCAACCCGAACGTAGACGTCTCAGTTGCATTACCGCTGTTCATAGATTCAAGTTTGCGAAGTTTGAATACTCAGACAGGTAACGTGTTGAAAACGTCCTTTCGAGACTGGCCGTACAACTGGCCAGAGGTCTCGTTCCACAAAATTGTTTTTGTCGCCCACCCACGCAAGGGCAGGCCATTTCGGGTGCAAAGATAAACATTAATTCTGAATCTGCAAAGAATTTTAAGAAAAAATTTGGATTTGTTTTGGTTTTTCGCCCACTTTGCTGTATCTTTGCCGATAAAATAACACTATAGATTTATGACACAAGAAGAAAAGACACTGATAGAAGAGCGCATCGTGGATGTGCTGAAGACGGTCTACGACCCGGAGATTCCCGTTAACATCTATGACCTGGGAATGATCTACAAGATTGACGTGCAGGACGACAACACCGTCGACCTGGACATGACCTTCACGGCTCCCAACTGTCCCGCCGCCGACTTCATACTGGAGGATGTGCGCACGAAGGTGGAGAGCGTGGATGGCATCAAGACTGCCAATGTCAACCTGGTCTTCGAGCCTGCATGGGACCAAAGCATGATGACTGAAGAAGCAAGAGTGGAACTGGGGTTCGATTGATATTGAGAAGTGTAGAGTTATGAAGAACGTCTATTTTTTATCTGACGCTCACCTCGGGTCCTGGGCCATCGACCATAAGCGGATGCAGGAGCGACGGCTGGTGAGGTTTCTGGACTCGATCAAGGAGAAGGCAGCCGCCATCTACCTGCTGGGCGATATGTTCGACTTCTGGTACGAATACCGCTACGTGGTGCCACGAGGCTACACACGATTCCTGGGCAAACTCAGCGAACTGACCGACATGGGCGTGGAGGTGCACTACTTCACCGGCAACCACGACATCTGGGCCTACGACTACCTGCAGCGGGAGTGCGGCGTCACACTGCACAAGCAGCCTGAGACGACGGAGATCTACGGCAAGGTCTTTTATCTGGCCCACGGCGACGGGCTGGGCGACCCCGACAAGAAGTTTCAGGTCATCAAGAGCATCTTCCACAACCGCCTGTGCCAGTGGGCCTTCTCGGCCCTGCATCCCAGGTGGGGTATGTGGTTCGGGCAGACCTGGGCCAAGCACTCGCGCCTGAAGCGGCCGGGGGGCGAGGAGCCGCCCTACATGGGTGAAGACCGTGAGCACCTGATACTCTACACGAAGAAGTACATACAGTATCACTCCAACGTGGACTACTTCATCTACGGCCACCGCCACATAGAGGTGGACCTGCAACTGACGAAGAAGGCCCGCGTCATCATACTGGGCGACTGGATCAGCCACTTCAGTTATGTGGTATGGGACGGCGAACACCTCTTCATGCAGCAATACATAGAGGGCGAAAGCCAGGTTTAGGAGTTACAGGGGGCAGCGCCGCTCAGACTCTGCCCTCCTCGTGATAGGAGTAGTAGAGGCCGTCGGCCACGATGACGTGATCCATAAAGTGGATGCGCATCAGTTGGCAGGCCTGCTGGATGCTCTGTGTGAGTGCATCGTCCTGCGCACTGGGGCGGATGCTGCCGCTGGGATGATTGTGGCAGACGGCCATGATGGTGGCGTTGGCCAGCACGGCCTCGCGCATCAGGATGCGGATGTCGACGCTCACCTCAGAGATGCCGCCGTGGGCAATGCGCATTTTCTTGATGAGACGATGGTTCTGGTTGAGCAGCAGGAGCCAGAACTCCTCCACGTCAAGGTCCTGCATCAAGGGGTGCATGTGGTTGTAGATCCTGGTGGCTGTAGTCAGGCCGGGACGCTCTTCCGGATTTTCAGCCTGACGGCGTTTGCCCAGTTCGCAGGCAGCGAGGATGGTGATGGCCTTAGCCTCCCCCACCCCTTTGTATTCCGTCAGTTGGCGGATGGTCATCTTGCCCAGTGTGTTCAGGTTGTTGTTGCAGTCCTTCAGTATCTGCTGCATCAGTTCCACGGCACTGACTCCCGGATAGCCCGACCCGACCAAGATGGCCAGAAGTTCAGCGTTGCTCAGTGCCTGCGTCCCCTTGTCGCGCAGTTTCTCGCGCGGCTGGTCGTCAGGCGACCAATTGGCAATGGTCAGTTTCTCGCTCATTTATAGAAATTTTTCTCGAACGCAGTGAACTCATCCTTCTTCAGCACACAGCGCTTCCACCACGACTCGATGAAGCCGAGGCCATAGCCCATCAGTTGGACGAAGGCGGCGGGAACGGAGAGTAGCCCCACCCAGAGACTGCGGTTACGGATGGACGAGTCAACAAAAATAAGACCGCTATATAATAAAAGAGGTGTAAGGGCCAGCATGGCGACGACGATGCCCCAACAGCCAATGAAGATACTGCTCAACACACCCAGCAGCGACACCAGCAGCAGACCGATGACGCCCAGCGTAAAAACGGTGGGCAGGAGGTGAACGAGTTTGAGTGTGCCGGGATGGCGCTTCTCCAGATTGATGCGGGCAATGCCGCTGTTGTACACCTGGCGGAAGAACTTGCGGAAGTCGGTGCGACGCTTGTGCCACACCCAGGCTTCGGGGATGAGTGCCGTCTTGTAGCCGGCCTCGACGATGCGGTAGGAGAAGTCGATGTCCTCGCCGAAGCGCATCTTAGAAAAGCCACCGAGTTCGGCATACACCTCGCGGCGGATGCCCATGTTGAAGGAACGGGGGAAGAACTTATCGAGTTTCTTTCCCTTGCCGCCGCGGATGCCGCCAGTGGTGAAAAACGAGGTCATCGAGTAACTGATGGCCTTCTGCACTGGCGTGAACGACGGATGGGCTGCATCGGGGCCGCCGAAAGAGACCCACCCCCCAGCCCCTCCCTGTGAGGGAGGGGAGTATGTAGATTTGACGCTGTCTGGTGCCGCAGAAGCATCCACTCCCCTCCCTTTAGGGAGGGGTTGGGGGTGGGTCTGCTCGTCTATCGCCTTAAGATAGCCGGGGGGCAGGACCACATCGCTGTCGAGGACGATGAGCCACTCGCCGCGGGCACGCTCTGCACCGTAGTTGCGGCTCTGACCGGGGCCGCTGTTGTCCTTGAAGTAATAATGCAAATCAAGGATGCCTGCATACTTGTCGCAGACATCCTTGCATGGTTTCTTCGATCCGTCTTCAACAATGATGACCTCAAAGTCTTTCTGTTCCTGCTGGCAAAGGCTTTGCAGCAACTCATCGACCTCATCAGGACGATTGAAGACCGGAACGATGAATGAATACGTTGTATTCATAAATCATAAATTATGAATTACAAATTATGAACTATAAGTTAGGCTTATAGCCCTACAACCCATAATTCATAATTTAGAATTTAGAACTTAACGGAGTTATTCCTTTGCGCGAGCCAGGTAACTGCCGTCGCGGGTGTCAACCTGAATCAGGTCGCCCTCGTTGATGAACAGGGGAACGCGCACCTCGACGCCGGTCTCCAGAGTGGCGGGCTTCAGGGTGTTGGTGGCGGTGTCGCCCTTGATGCCGGGCTCAGAGTGAGTGACGCGCAGGATGGTCTTCACGGGCATCTCAGCATAAAGGATGGTGCCGTCGGTGGTGTCGCTGACCACTTCCACGATGTCGCTCTCCTTCATATACTCATGGCCGATCACCAGTTCGTTGTCGATGGGAATCTGCTCGAAGGTCTCCTGGTTCATGAAGATACGACCGCTCTGGTCCTCATAGAGGTACTGGTAGGGACGACGCTCGATGACCACGTCCTCCAGTTTCTCACCGATGTTGAAACGACGCTCCAGCACGCGGCCGTCGCTGACGTTCTTCAACTTGATGATCATGATGGTGTTACCCTTACCCGGCTTGCGGTGCTGGAAGTCAATGCAAACCCAAATGCCGCCGTCCATGCGTACGGCAACGCCTTTCTTAATGTCTTGTGAATTAATCATATAACTAATATAATAATGTATGTTTTGTTAATTTTCGGGTGCAAAGGTACGAAATATTTCTTAATTCTTGATTCATAATTCATAATTTTTTAGGAAAAACTTGCGTATTTCAAAAGATTTGTGTAATTTTGCAGCCCAAAAGCGTAAATAACAATAAACAAAAAGAGTATAAAGCAATGAAAAGAACATTTCAGCCGCACAATCGTCGCCGCGTGAACAAGCATGGTTTCCGCGAGCGTATGGCCACAAAGAATGGCCGTCGCGTCCTGGCTTCACGCCGCGCTAAGGGCCGCAAGAAGTTAACCGTTTCTGACGAGAACCACGGTAAGTAATCCGTGCTCGCCAAAGCATAGAGTTATCACCCGAATGTGACTTACGTTGCATTCGGGTGTAATTTTTCTCCGAAAAACCCTTGCCGACTGAAATATTTTTTGTATCTTTGCAACAAAATATATAGAGAAAGCAAAATAAGTATGACTGTAAAGGATATAATGGATAAATTAAAGGCACCTTTCCTGTGGATAAATCTGCTGGCGATGGCTGCGGTCATCGTGCTGCTATGCTTCGGTGTCATCTGGGGACTGGACCTATACACCAATCATGGCGAAGGCGTGGAAGTGCCGGACTTTGTCGGTAAGAACTATACCCGCGCCATTGAGGTGGCAGAGGAGAAAGGACTGATGCTGGTGGCCAACGACTCCACCTACATCAAGGAGATGCCTGCAGGATGTGTGGTCCTGCAGCAGCCAGGGGTCGGTTCGCAGGTGAAGGAGGGCCGCATCATCTATGTGACCATCAACTCGCTGACGCTACCCCGAGTGGCCATCCCCGACCTGATTGACAACAGCAGTTACCGTGAGGCTCAGGCCAAACTGCTGGCACTCGACTTCGTGGTGCTGCCGCCGAAACTCGTTGAGGGCGAGAAGGATTGGGTGTACGGCATCCAGTGCGACGGCCGCAGCCTGGCCTCAGGCGACCTGGTGGCCAAGGAGTCTCACCTGACGCTGCTTATCGGCAACGGTCTGGTGGGCGAGGAGGCCGACATGGACGAATATCTGGAAGACTACGGCATGGGGCGCATCAGCGACGAGCCGGACGATATGGAGGAAGTGACGGAACTTCCGATTTCTACAGAATAAGTATGGAGAGTTTTGACGACGAGGAACTGCTGATTGAGAATGGTATCGACCCAGAAGGTGATGCCGACGGCCAACTCTACGAGCACTTGCGGCTGGAGGTGGACCGTGGGCAGGTGTCATTGCGCATCGACAAATACCTGACCGAGCACACGCAGCACTCTTCGCGCAACCGCATCCAGCAGGCTGCCGATGCTGGCTTCCTCTTTGTCAACGACCGTCCCGTCAAGAGTAATTACAAGGTTCGCGCAGGCGACATCATCACCCTGAAACTGGACCGTCCGCACTTCGACACGACCATTGAGCCCGAGGACATTCCGCTGGACGTGCGCTACGAGGACGACGACCTGATGGTTGTCTTCAAGCCGGCAGGGATGGTGGTTCATCCTGGCTGTGGCAACTTCCACGGCACGCTGGTGCATGCCATTGCCTGGCATCTGCGCAACCTGCCCACCTACGACCCCAACGATCCGCAGGTGGGACTGGTGCACCGCATCGACAAGGACACCAGCGGACTGCTGGTGGTGGCCAAGACGCCCGAGGCCAAGTCGGACCTGGGCAAGCAGTTTTTCCGCCACGACACCCATCGCAGTTACGTGGCCTTGGTGTGGGGCAACTTCGTGGAGGACGAGGGACGCATAGAGGGAAACATAGGCCGCGACCCCAAGGACCGGTTGCGCATGGATGTGTTTCCGCCCGACGCAGAGATTGGCAAGCCTGCCGTCACCCACTACCGGGTGCTGGAACGCTATGGCTACACCACGCTGGTGGAATGTCGGCTGGAGACGGGGCGCACCCATCAGATTCGTGCCCACATGAAGCACATCGGCCATCCGCTCTTTGCCGACGAGCGATATGGCGGAGACCAGATCCTGCGCGGCGAGCGAACGGCCAGTTACAAGGCATACATCCAAAACTGCTTCCGGCTCTGTCCGCGTCAGGCCCTGCATGCCCAGACCCTCGGTTTCGTGCATCCCACGACACACCAGCAGATGGACTTCACCAGCGACCTGCCAGATGACCTGAGCAGGCTGATAGATAAATGGAGGAACAGGCTGAAATTGAAGATTGAAAATTGAAAATTTAAAGATATGAAACAGCAAAAGCGTACGATTGCCATCGTCTGCGGTGGCGACTCTTCAGAACACGATGTCTCCCTGCGTTCGGCTCAGGGCATCTATTCTTTTTTTGACAAAGACCGATACGACGTCTATATCGTCGACGTGAAAGGCACCGACTGGCAGGTGGAACTGCCTGACGGCACGGCATCGCGCATCAACCTGAACGACTTCTCGTTCAAGCAGGACGGCAAGACCCGTCTCTTCGACTATGCCTACATCACCATCCACGGCACCCCCGGTGAGAACGGCATCCTGCAGGGCTATCTCGACCTGGTGCACATCCCCTATAGCACCAGTGGCGTGCTGGTGGAGGCCCTGACCTTCGACAAATTCGTGCTTAACCAGTATCTGCGCGGCTACGGTGTGAAAGTGGCCGAGAGCGTGCTGGTGCGCCGCGGTCAGGAGCGCCAGGTCAGCAAGAAGGAGATCATCGACATAGTGGGTATGCCCTGCTTTGTCAAGCCCGCCAACGACGGCAGTTCGTTCGGTGTGTCGAAGGTGCGCAAGCCCGACCAGTTGGCCGCTGCCATGCGCAAGGCGATGATGGAGAGCGACGAGGTGATGATCGAGCAGTATCTGGACGGTACCGAGATCACCGTGGGCTGTTACAAGACGAAGCAGAAGACGGTGGTGCTGCCCGTGACGGAGGTGGTGACCAAGAACGAGTTTTTCGACTACGACGCCAAGTACAACGGTCAGGTGGAGGAGATCACTCCTGCCCGCATCCCCGACGAACTGGCCAAGCGTGTGCAGGACCTCACGTCGGCCATCTACGACATCCTGCACTGCAACGGTATCATCCGCATCGACTACATCATCACCAAGGGCGAGGATGGCAGCGACGTCATCAATATGCTCGAGATCAATACCACGCCCGGCATGACGGCCACCAGTTTCATTCCTCAGCAGGTGCGTGCCGCCGGCCTCACCATGACCGAGGTGCTGACTGATATTGTAGAAAACCAATTCTGATATGAACGAGTTCGATGAGATCAGGCCGTATGAGCCGGAGGAGATGAAGCAGGCCTTCGAGGATCTGCTGAAGGATCGTCAGTTCAACCTCATCATGAAGGGCTTCGCCCCGTGGCTGCCTAAGTTTGTGCGCAACGGCCTGCTGCGGTTGGCTTTCGTGGGCGTCAAGTCGCCACTCGACTTCCAACTCCGCTTCATGAAGCCGGTGGTGAAGTACATCATCCGCAAGCATACCGACGGCTGCACCCTCGACGAGCATCTGCTGCCCAGAGACAAGCAACTGCGCTACACCTTCGTCAGCAACCACCGCGACATCGTGCTCGACTCGGCCTTCCTCGACCTGCTGCTCATCCAGAACGGCTATCCCACTACCGTGGAGATAGGCATCGGCGACAACCTGCTCATCTATCCCTGGATCAAGCGACTGGTGCGCATGAACAAGGCCTTCACCGTGCGCCGCGGCCTGACGGCCCACGAGATGATGGCGTCCAGCCAACTGATGAGCCGCTATATCCACTTTGCCGTCACCCAGAAGAAGGAAAATATCTGGATTGCCCAGCGCGAGGGCCGCGCCAAGGACTCAGACGACCGCACCCAGGAGTCGGTGCTGAAGATGATGGCAATGGGGGGCGACCTGAAAGAACTGAACATCGTGCCGCTGACCATCAGTTACGAGTTCGACCCCTGCGACTACCTGAAGGCTCAGGAGTTCCAGCAGAAGCGTGACGACCCCGCGTTCAAGAAGAGCAAGCAGGACGACCTGGACAACATGAAGACGGGCATCTTCGGCTACAAGGGCCGCGTGAAGTACCATTGCGGCACGCCCATCAACCAGTGGATAGACGAGTTGAAGGACCTGCCCAAGAAGGAGTACTTCGCCACGCTGGCCCAGCGCATGGACAGCGAGATACATCAGGGCTACACCCTCTACCCCTGCAACTACATCGCTGCCGACGAACTCAGCGGCACCAGCGAGTATGCCGACCGCTACACCGAGGCCGACCGCCAGCGCTTCGAGTCCTATCTGAAGGGCCAACTGGCCAAGATCAAACTGCCCGAAAAGGATGAGCCTTTCCTGCGCGAAAAGATGCTCACTATGTATGCCAACCCCGTCATTAACAAGGGGAAAGCGATGAGGAGAAGTGAGAAGTGATAAGTGATAAGTGAAAAATGATGAGTGATAAGTATTGGTTGAATATTCGCAGAAGATGGTATGTGATAGGTGTTGCACTTATCACCTGTCACCTGTCACTCATCACTTCCTCCTGCACCCAGGATGCCTACGACAAGGGTGAGGGCCGCTACTCGCAGATGGTGGCCGAGATGGCCGACGGCTATACGGCTGCCGACGGCCGGGTGACCACCTTCGTCACCGATGCCGATGAGCGCTTCACCGTCAGCAATCCCTTCACCTCGAAACTGATGCCCAAGGCTGACACCGTCTATCGGGCCGTGTTCTATTATAATAAGGTGGAGCAGGGCGCCGAGGTCATCGGACTCGACAGGGTCGGAGTGATCACCCCCCGCAGCATCAGTGACATGAAGACCGACCCCGTGCGGCTGGAGAGCGTCTGGCTGGCCCGGTCGCACCGCTACCTGAACCTGTCGGTATGGCTGATGCTGGGTGCCACCGATGACGAAGAGGCCGTACAAAAGATAGGCTGCCACCGCGACACGCTGATGGTCAATGCCGACGGCACCAGCACCCTCCACCTGCGCCTCTACCACGATCAGGCCGACGTGCCTCAATACTACTCCGCCCGCACTTACATGAGCATTCCCCTGACCGAGGCCGAAGCAGACTCCGTCGCGCTGACCATCAATACTTACGACGGCCTTATAGAGAAACGATTCGCCATCAGATAACCCTAACCAAACCGCACATGAGAAGAACCGCCATACTCCTGATAGCATTGCTCGGCCACCTGTCGCTATTTGCCGACTCCCAGTCCGACTCCATCCGGGCACAGTTACCACAACTCGAAGGCGAGGGGCTGGCCAACGCCTACGTTGACCTTTACCTCTATTACTATGCCCAGGGTGAGATTGACAGTGCACTGACAACCCTCGACGATCTGATTGCGTTCCGTCAGAAGCAGGGCGACATTGAGAAAGAGGGCAACGCCCGCTGGAGCCGTGTGGCCGTGCTCAACAACTCAGCCCGCTTCGCAGAACTGGCCGTCGAGGCTGAGCGGCAGATGGAGTGGTTCAAGTCGCATGGCATCTGGGAACGCTACTACCAGGTGTGGCAGCGCAAGTGTTCGGCACTGCACGACATGGACAAGGTGCAGACCTCGCTGCGCGAAGCCCAGTTGATGCGTGAGGATGCCCTGAAGCGGGGCAACAGCACGGGCAGCGCCATGGCCTACAAGCAGATGGGCATCATCTACTATGACGTCCACCAGTACGAACAGGCCGACGAGGCATTCCGCCAGAGCATCTCCCTGCTCTTGCAGCACAACGACAGTTCGGGCGTGGCCAGCGGTCTCTACGACTTCCGCTGCAAGGCACTCGACATGAAGAAAGACTACCAGCAGGAACTGGCCGTCAGCGATGAGTGGCTGGACTACCTGGCCGTCGTGGTCAAGAAGCACGGCGAGAAGATGACCAGCGGCCCCTACTGCTCGGCCTACCTCACGCGGGCCACCGCTCTGTTGGGGCTGGGACGGCTCGACGAAGCCGACCAGAATCTGGCCAAGGCCGAGACCTACAACGACCTCTACCCCACCGCGCTGGCCGCCTACTACATCTGCTGTCTGCGCGCCGACCTGGCCTTGGCTCGCGACGATGTGGCCCAGGCCCAGGCTTACGTCGACAGCCTCTCCAATATGAATGAGACCTTCGATGACAAGGTGTCGATGCTCAAGGTCAAGACCTACGTCCGCTCCGGCAGGGCAGCCGATGCCATCGGCATCTACGAGAAGTTGCTTGTCGAAAAGGACTCTATCTTCAGTCGCGAGATGCGTATGCAACTGGACGAACTGAACACGCTCTTCCATGTAGACGAACTGAAGATGCAGAACAGCCTGGAGCGCTCACGCTATCTGCTCGGCATCGCCGTGCTGGCCCTGCTTGTGGTGCTGGCCCTGATGCTCTACTTCTATTCGCGCTACCGTGCCGGAAAGCGTCTGGAGCGCGAACACCAGTTGCTGCTGGAGAGCAACGAGAAACTGGAGCGAGGCTACGAAGAACTGCAAGCCGCCAACGCCCGAGCCGAGGAGTCACAGCGGATGAAGGCCGAGTTCATCAAGAATATCTCCCACGAGATCCGCACCCCGCTCAACATCCTCAACGGCTTCACCCAGATTGTGGCCATGCCCGGTGTCACCCTCTCCGAAGAGGAGATGGTCAACGCCCAAAAAGAGATTTCAGAGAACTCCAACCGCATCACCCGGTTGGTCAACAAGATGCTGGAACTGAGCGAGGCCAGCAGCACGCTCACCATCGAGCGCACCGACGATGCCTCGGTCGAGCAGATTGCCGCTACGGCTGCCGACATGGCCATGGTCGAGCGGGCAGGCGGCCCCGTCGCGTTCGAGATGCATATCCCCGACGGCGTGGGGCAGACCATGCTCCGCACCAACCTCCACTATGCCTCGCGCGTGCTGGAACTGCTGTTGGGCAACGCCATGAAGTTCACCCACGAGGGCCGTGTGACCCTCTCCGCCGCCCTGACGTCAGACGGCCGTCAAGTCGCCTTTGCCGTCGAGGACACCGGCATCGGCATCCCGCCCGAAGAGGCAGAGCACATCTTCCAGGAGTTCGTTCAACTCGACTCCTTCGCCGACGGCACTGGCATCGGCCTCACTGTGGCCCGCACCATGGCTCGCCGCATGAATGGCGACCTCACGCTCGACACCACCTACACCGGCGGTGCCCGCTTCGTGTTCACCCTGCCTGCATAGCAAGCCTATTATTTTGATTAGCAGGGGTGCAGGATCGTAGGGGTTATTTCAGTGGAGCAGGACCGTTGAGGGTGGGCACCACGGGGATGATGCGGCCCTGAGGGTCGAAGGTCAGGCGGTCGATGCACACCTCGCGGTGGATGCCCGGCTCGTGGTCGATGAAGTGACGGTTGATGCGGTGGTAGACGATGTACCATTCATCCCGGCCGGGAATCTGGAGCACCGAGTTGTGGGCGGTGCCGTAGATCTGATCCTCCGGCTTCTGACGGATGACTAGGTAGTTCTGCTCGTCGATGGCAATGGGACCGAGAGGCGACTTGCTGGTGCCGTAGCACACATGGTAGTTGGGCGAGCCGGTATCGTCGACACTCCACATGAAGTAGTAGGTGCCCTTGCGATAGAACACATAGGCTCCCTCGCGGAAGGCCCACGTGTGGAGCGAGCCGCCCTGCGGCGTCAGGTGGGTGATGGTCTCCCGCTTCACGCTGAGCATATCGTCGTTGAGTTCGGCTCCGGCCATAAAGCCGTTGCCCCAGTAGAGGTAGTACTTACCCGACTTGGGATCTTTGAAGACATCCACATCGATGGCCTGTCCGCCACGGGCCTCCTTGGGCCTGTCGGCATCAGTGATGATGGGGGCGCCGCTCTCCACGAAGGGCCCAGTGGGACTGTCGCTGACGGCCACGCCAATTTCCTTGCGGTTCGACTGCGGGTTATGGGCCGAGAAGTAGAAGTAGTACTTGCCTTTCTTCTCGATGATACACGGTGCCCAGGCATTGCCCGTGGCCCAAGGAACCTGGTCGCCCTTCACGTCGAGCATTTTTCCTTCATCGGTCCAGTCGATGAGGTTGGTCGACGAGAAGACACTGAAGTCGTGGCCGCCCCAGCCGGGAGTGCCGTCAGTGGTGCTGTAGATGTAGTACTTCTTGGTCTTGGTGCTGTAGAGCACTTCAGGGTCGGCATGGAAGCCGGGCAGGATGGGCTGGCGGTGATTGCCGAAGGTCTGCAACAAGCGCTCCTTCTCGGCACGGGTGATGGGGATGATGGTGCCGTGGCGGGGCGTGAACTTACCTTTCGTCTGGGTGTTCTGCACAAACTGGAAGGTCTTCAGGTCCTCCGACCGGCAGAACTGATAGTGGCCGTTGCCATAGCAGTCGTACATGATGATCCACGACTTGCCGTCGATGGCCTTGCACACACCAACGCCCTCCACCGACTCCTTCGTCTGCTCCACGTTGCCGTCGAGCATCTGCCAGCGGTCGGTCAGGTTCTTGGCCACGGCCTGATAGATGCCACGGCCCGACTCCTGCTTGTAGAAAAGGTGATACAGTTGGTCGGCCTCGTTGTAGACGATGTCGCCGTCGATGGTGGCATTGCCGGCATCGAAGAGCCACTGGGGCTCGCCCTCCAGATCCGTAAAGTCCTCGTTGGCGTACTGGTAGTATATCTTGTCATACGACCGGCGGTCGCTGGTACGCAAGGAGTAGAAGACCATGTATTTGCCGGCCTTGTGGTCGTAGATGGTCTCTGGGGCCCACACGCGGATCACGTTCTTCCACGCCTTCGTGTAGCGCGTGGGGAAGTTGATGGCGGAGTGCGTCCAGTGGATGAGGTCGGTCGACTTGAGCAGCACCATGCCGCGGTTGCTCGACCAGCCGAGGCTCGACTTCATGTCGGTGGCTACCATATAGAAAGTCTTGCCATCCTGGCAGCGCAGGATGTGAGGGTCGCGCACGCACTGGGTTAGGGCGATAGTGTCGCTCTCTATGACGGGCAGGCCGTCGTTCAGCGGCGTGTAGTTGTAGCCGTCGTCGCTCAGGGCGTAGCATATCTGCTCGTCTTTGGGGTCGTTACTATTAAAATAGGTGAAGAGATAGGCCACCATCTCGTTGGGGTCCTGGGGCTCCTGCACCGTTTCCTTCTGTTTGCCAGCCGAAGCGGGACACACACAGACGGCCATCAACAGGGCCGCCAGCAGAGTTTTCTTCATGTTCATCGTCATTATTGTTATTGGTTCTGCCGACAAAGATACAAATAATTCCCGAGACCGCCATCACTTATCGGAAGGAAAAAGGATTTTTCCTGCGAATAATTTGGCAGAGAGAAGGAAAATACGTACTTTTGCACACAGCAAAAGTACTAACTATATCCGTTTTAACACTTATGAAGAGGAAACTGACAATCATGCTCCTGGCGCTGACGGCCACGCTGACCGCGGGGGCACAGAACCCGCAGAAGGGCGACTATGGCTACCTGTACTGCCACATGAGCGACAAGGGACAATGGACGGCCTATGCCGTGAGCCGCGACGGCTATCACTATGAGGACATCCTGGGCGGCGAGCCCATCATGGACCCTAAGGAGCACGCCCGCATAGAGGGTGGACAGCGCGACGCCTACATCTGCCGCTCGTGGGACGGCAAAGGCTACGTGATGGTGACCACCGACATGAACAACGCGACGACCAAGGCCCTGGGCAAGCAGAGCGAGTGGGACAACTACGGCATCGACCTGCTGAAGAGCAAGGACCTCATCCACTGGCAGAGCGTCTCGTTCGACTACCGCCAGGGCAGGCAGATCTTCTCCGATCCTGAGACCGAGAGCGTCTACAAGGACTGGTCAACCATCAACCGCGTGTGGGCTCCGCAGATATTCTGGGACCCCAACTACACATGGGAGAACGGCGAACGGGGCGGCTATATGATCTACTACTCCATGTGGAACCGGGCTGAGGAGCAATACGACCGTATGTACTACTCGTATGCCGACAAGTCGTTCACCCGGCTGACGCAGCCCAGGCTGCTCTTCGACTGGGGCTATGCCACCATCGATGCCGACATCAACCTGCTGGCCGACGGCCGCTACCATATGCTCATCAAGAAGGAGGGCGGCAAGCCCGGCATCTACACTGCCACCAGCGACCACCTGACGCAGGGCTGGGGCGAGCCGGTGGAGGATGACTACGTCAGTTTCGAGGGCAAGAAGAAGTGCGAGGGCTCAAGTGCCTTCCAACTCATAGGCGACCCGACGTGGCGCGTGGCCTACATCCAGTATAGCGACCGTCCGAAGCACTACCGCATCTGCAAGGCCGACGAGAACCTGCGAGGGTTCCACGACCCCGTGGACATCGAGGGCGTCACGGCTCCGCAGCACGGCTCCTTTATGCGTTTGACGAAGAAGGAGTACAAGCGACTGGTGAAGTGGTCAAAAAGCCAGCACTAACGACTGGCGCGGCTTGAGCGTCAAGTCGTGGGAGAGATCGAAGTAGCGGCCTGTGGGTATATCCTGCACACGGGTCGCTTTTCCTATGACCTCCTGATAGCGCTCCACCTCCAGGGTGGCAGGCTTCGATGTGCCGTTGAGGATGGTGAGCACCGTGCGGCCTTCGTACTGACGGGCAATGACGTAGATGCCATTGTAGGGGATGAACTGCGTCTGGCGGCCCTTGGTGATCACCTCGTTCTCGCCTTGCGAGCGGCCATCGGCCGAGCGGCCCTGACGCCAGTGCAGCAGACGACTGGTCCACTGGAACATGGCGTTCTCCGCCTTCGAGCGGCCTTCATGGGTGAAGCAGTTGTGGGTATCGCCGGGGAAGCCGCCGGGGAAGTCCTTGCGCACGTTGCCGTCGGTCACCTCCTTGGTGCCATTCATCAGCACCTCAGTGCCGTAGTAGAGTTGCGGGATGCGGTTCACCGTGAGCAGCAGGGCCAGGGCCTGCTTCAGGGCCAGCGTGTCGCGGCCGTTGCCCAGGAAGCGGTCGGTGTCGTGGTTCTCGATGAAGGCCATCACACTCGAGGGGTTGGGATAGAGGTAGTCGTAGACAAATGAGCCGTAGAGGCGGTTGAGGCCTGTCCACCAGGCATCGGTCTCCTCGTTCTTGGCCTGATTGAGTTTGTCGAAGAACGAGAAGTCCATCACGGTCTTTAAGTAAGAATTAGGAATTCTAAATTTTAAATTATAAGCATTAGAATTTAGACTTTGTAATTCAGAATTGAGGGCGAAGTCCTTCTGCCAGGCAGCGGTATAGGCGGGCTCGGTCACCCAGGTCTCACCCACGGTGTTGAAGTTGGGATACTCGTCGTCCAGTTCCTTCATCCACTGGGCCATGGCGTCGGCATAGGCATAGGGATAGGTGTCCATGCGGATGCCGTCGATGCCCACGGTCTCTATCCACCAGATGCTGTTCTGGATGAGATAGCGCATCAGGTGAGGGTTGTGCTGATTCAGGTCGGGCATGGAGGGCACAAACCAACCCTCTACCGTCTCGCGCAGGTCTACCTGAGAGGCGTAGGGGTCGACCACCGGCGTCAGTTTATAGGAGGTCTGCAGATATTTGCTCTTCTCAGGAGCCGTGCCGTCGCTCTTGGCCGTGAAGCCCGTCATGGGGTCGCGCCCGCTCTGCTTCTCCGTCAGCCATTCCGGCTGGTTGAGCCAGTCCTTCGTCGGCATGTCCTGCGTCCAGGGATGCTCGAAGCCGCTGTGGTTGAAGATCATGTCCATCACCACCTTCAGCCCCTTCTGATGAGCCTCATCGCAGAGACGGCGGTAGTCCTCGTTGGTGCCGAAGCGCGGATCCACGCGATAGTAGTCGGTCGTGGCATAGCCGTGATAGGTGGAGTAGCCGTTCTCCGAGTCGGGCGAGTCGTTCTCCAGCACGGGCGTCAGCCAGAGGGCCGTCACACCCAGATCGCAGAAGTAGTCCAGATGCTCGCGGATGCCGTTCAGGTCGCCACCATGGCGCAGGCTCGGCTTCGTGCGGTCTTCCACATAGGTACGCATACCTTTGATCTGAGGATTGTGGCCGGCCCCCTGTGCAAAGCGGTCGGGCATGAGCATATAGAGCACATCGGCATTGGTGAAGCCCATGCGCTTGTCGCCGCTCATCTCACGCTCCTTCAGCGTATAACTGACCTTCTGCTTGTCGAACCGGAGCGTCATCGTGCCCGCCTTGGCATCCTTCAGGTTCAGATAGACCAGCAGGTAGTTGGGCGAGTCGAGGCGCACCAGACTGTCGATGGTCACGCCGGGATAGTCGGTCGTGACGCTCTTCACGTCGCGGATGCCCTGACCATAGACCATCAACTGCACACTGGGATTCTTCATGCCCACAAACCAGTCGGTGGGGTCGATACGACTGACCGTCGTCTTCGTGTTCTTGGCTGCACTCATAGTCATTGCGCTCATCAGCAGAGCAAGGAAAAAGAAAATTCGTTTCATACGTAAATTTTAATCGTCTCACATTGCTGTAGAGACCTGTTTTTGTTTAACTTATCTATGTTTTTGAATATAATGACATAAGAAAGAATAGCACCTGTCGGGTGACAGATGCGGCTATGCATATAGACGGCATTT
>JAFUUL010000015.1 GCA_017483805.1 Prevotella sp. | reverse complement strand
CCGATAGGCATAGCGAGTCTAAATTGGATAAGTACTATATCCAACAGAACGAAATTTTTATCAAAAAATTTACAAACCGTCATAACAAATTGAATATTAACTAATTAGAAGTCTTCTGAAATTTTTCTTTGGACAGTAGTGATATAGAAGAAGATAAAAATGATACTTCTTTGATAATAGGTTTTACTTCCGTAAGTTCAAAATTCAGCGATAAGCCAGCCTTAAAAATCCTCTTTTTTGATGGGACAGTTGTAGAAAAGACAGGAACAGTAATACAAGAGGGAACGGCAGGTATTTTAACTATTAATACTAACGAATCTACGGCAAAGTTTCCTTTTACACATAAAGAGGTTGAGTTATTTAAGTACGGTGTACGTAAAATTCGCCTTTCTACGTATCCTATTCCCCATATAAAAGAATTCAAGAAAGATAAGATTGGAAAAAAGATATACGAGAATTATCAAATATGTAGTTTTTAAGCATATAATCAAAAGGGAGAGTGACAAACATCAGAGAATCAGCGAGTCAGGTTTGATACTTCCCTGTTGTGCAAAGAAAACTCTCTTGTCCCTCGAAAATAACAAAGAATGCTTCAGGCACTTTCCTGCCTGAGGCTTCTTTTTTTATTCAATCCTTTGGTCGTTTCGAATCTTCTTCGTAATTTTGCAGTCGTAACCAATCTTACAATAGGTAGTTGCGTTATGGTGAAGATCTCTGATGTATGTTACAATTATTGCAAAAACTGAGCCAGTGGCTCGCTAAAAACGCCTCGTTGTTTATCATTGCCATTGCGGTGATGACATTCTTCGTGCCTGACCTGTTTTCGTGGGTCAGGGGAACCACACAGACCGTTATCCTGGGCATCATCATGCTGACGATGGGACTGACGCTGACGACGGACGATTTCCGCGTCCTGGCGCGTCGGCCGCTGGATATTCTGATAGGTGCTTGCGCCCAGTTCCTGATCATGCCCTGCGTGGCTTATCTGTTGGTGCGCGTGTTCCGTCTGGAGCCGGCTCTGGCGTTGGGCATCCTGCTCGTGGGCTGCTGTCCTGGCGGTGTGTCGAGCAACATCATGTCGTATCTCTGTCACGGCGATGTGGCTTTCTCCGTCGGCATGACCTGCGCCTCCACCCTGTTGGCACCAGTCATGACGCCGCTGCTGATGGAGTTGACGGCAGGCCAGATCATCGAAATCGATGCCGTCGGTATGTTCCTCAACATCCTAATCGTGACGATTATTCCCGTTGGAATCGGCTGTTTTCTCAACTACACCTATTCTCATAAGGCGAGTTTCCCGACCATCCAGTCGCTCATGCCAGGACTCAGTGTCACCTGTCTGGCCTGCATCGTTGGCGGTGTCATCTCCACTGTCCACGACGACCTGGTGGCTCGTGGCCTCTGGCTCTTCGTGTGGACCTTCGCCGTCGTGTTCTGCCACAACTCTTTAGGCTATCTGCTCGGCTGGCTGGCAGGACGCCTCGCAGGCTTCTCGACGGCCAAGAAGCGCACCATCTCCATCGAGGTGGGCATGCAGAACGCGGGTCTTGCCACCGTACTCGCCGGCACCTTCTTTGCTGCCCAGCCTCTGGCCGTGCTGCCCTGCGCCATCAGTTGCGCCTGGCACAGCATCAGCGGCACCATTCTGGCGGGCCTCTTTCTCAGCAGAGACAAGGAGGGCCGTCAGCAGTAGTCATTTCATTCCTTCAGTTTCTTCTTTAGCAGTTTGTTGATGGCCTGCTGGAGCGATTCTGTGGGCTCTATGATGTTGTAGTCTTCCCAGAAGTCGGGGTCTCTGAAGTAGTTCACCCGGTCGTAGAAGGCATCGCGCGAGTCGAAGGAACTGCGCCCTGCGATGGGCACGATGCCGTCCTGCTGCTTGTCCGTGACCACCATCTCGCAGCAGGCTGTGAAGGAGGTGGCAAACAGACGCCGCCGCCAGTCGCAGTTGAAGCGGAACGTGTTGCGTATATAACTGATGCGCGTCACCCCGTCCTCATAGCGGTAGTCTATCAGGCAACTCAGTTCCTTCGGCTTGAAGCGCACGCCTGCGGGCTTCTTGATCAGCATCAGGCGCGTGGCCTTGTCCTGGTCGCTCATGTCCAGCGTCAGTTCTGCACGGGTGAAGGCCAGCGTCTCGCAGTCTATGTACAGTTTGCCGAAGTAGAGGGCGTAGGGCATCGTCACCCTGGGGGCCATGCTGACCACATACTGCGTGCGGTTGTCGATGACTTCGGGTATCTCCATCTTCAGGTCGTAGCAGGCCAGTTCCTCAGCGTTGAGCAGGAAGTCCGTGTTTTTCGCGATGTCCAGTTGGATGGGCTGCACGGGTCCGCCCATCACCTTCACGCTCAGCGTGTCGCTCTTCTTCGGGCTCAGCAGCCGCCGCCCCTTGCGTATGGCCACGCGGTCCCTGTGCGTGTTGCGGTTGTAGGCCGTCTTATACATGTCCACCACTCCCTCGGCCACGTAGATGAAGTGCTTGTGCTTCATGGCCGTCTCGCGATAGAAGCAGTTGTACAGTTCCGGTTGCCGGCTGTAGTTCTCGGGTATTTTCTTGATGGCGGTGTTCACCAGTTCGCGCGGGTCCTCGCCGAACACCACCACCTCCTGCAGTCGGATGCTTGCCGGCTTGAGCCGTATGCGCAGCGGTTCTTCCTGCGGGGCAGATATCTTCAGTTGGTAGGACTGGTAGCCGAGGTGCGACACCGTGATCTGCACGGGCAGTTCATCCACTTTCAGCGAGAAGAAGCCGTCGTCGTTGGTGATGACCGACTCGGTGCCCCCCATGACGGTCACAGAGGCCTGAACGATACGATCACCCGATTTCTCGTCGACCACTGTTCCGCTCACCACCGTCTTCTGTGCCCATGCAAGGGCGCCCCAGGCGGCCAGGAGAAGGAGTAAAGTGCATCTCTTCATACAATTCTGCTGCAAACTTACATATATTTTTTGAATTATGCAACTGCAGAGATAAAAAAATGAAGTCCGCTGCATTGTAATTCAAAATCTTTTCGTGTCTTTGCAACCGTATATCGTAATAAAACCGAACTATGACATGTGGTACGACACGGAGCAGAGCGACGAGTCGACGCAGGACATACTGAGGAACCGCCTGGTGCCGATGACCGGCGGTCAGGTGCAGTCGATGGACGTGTTCAACGTCCGTGCGATGCCCTGACAGCGGCGGCGCCTTCTGCTGGCCGAGGCCATCAACCGCTACCGGCCCGACCTGGTGGTGGTGGACGGCATACGCGACCTGGTGAACGACATCAACGACGGCGTGCTGGCGCAGGAGGTGATGGAGGAACTGCTACACTTGGCTACCGCCGGCAAATGTCATGCGCCTGTTCCAGGATGCCATGCGGGGCGAGTCGGAAATGAGGCACCTCGAACTGCAGCAGCGTGTCATGGAACTGTCCAACGTGCGGAGTTACCAGGTTGTGGCCAGAATCTTCAAGCAGGCCATAGAAGAGGAGGCCATTGTCAAGAGCAAGGACAGCCAGGGACTGGTGGTCTATCAGGCTCCCCCCTACTGATGCCTTCCCTCTTAGACATTAACCCCCTTTAAGGGGGTATATGTCATCGAGGGGGCATCACCTCCCCCCCAAGCAAGTAAACAAGAAAAAAGTCCTTAAGTCCTGCAGTCCGCTGCAAAAAAAACTGATAAGCGATGAAGATGAACGAACTATTCCCCTACACCCTTAAGGCCCTGCGCCATGAACTGGGCCACGACCGCCCCGACTACCACCGCGACCACAGCCGCCACCCCCGAGCAGAAGGCCCGCAAGATAGACATCGCCGACCTTATTTTGGCAACGGACAACAGGATGACTTAAGGACTTTTGGAGTTTGAAGCCTCCAAACCAACCGTTTGAAGCCTCCAAACGCACCGTTTGGAGCCTCCAAACCAATAGCAAAACGACTCATAACCAACAACCATGTTAGAGACAATCATAGAAGACCGCGACTACTCCAAACGGGAACTAGTTCGCTGATTTTTTTTGTTATTTGAACAGACGTGGTATGTCTGGCAATGAGCCGTCTGGCTTGCGGGGGGCTAAGAGGAGGCGCTGCCAGTCGGTGGAGGTCATGTCGATGTCGCCGTCCACCCACTTGTTGCTCACCAGGCTGGTGGAGCCGTTGGGCGGCGTCAGGAGATGACTCTCGCCCGGGGCGAGGCTCTTGCTGTCGATGATCTGCAGCAGGCAGGGCTCCTGATTGCCAAAGCCGTAGTTGATGGTGTTCTGGCAGGCCGTGCAGTCCACGATGCTGACCGTGCCGGCATCATGGTTCTGGTCGAAGCCTTTGCTCCGATGGCCTACGGCCAGGCAGTTGATGAGTTCCGCGTCGTGCTTCGTGCCCTTGCCGCCCACCTTGAAGCCATTGGGGTTGCCGCCGTTGGGGAAGTGGCTGAGGTCTTTCCCCTTGAAGCAGGCCAGGGCCGAGTCGACGCCCAGCACGCGCGGATGCTGCGAGAGGTCAAAGTAGGCAGGGCCGTTGTTGTAGGTTATGCAGTTGATGTAGCGCGTAGGCACGCTGTCGCCGGTGATGCGCTGAAACGAGTCCCAGCCGTCGTCGCTGTTGTGCCAGGCCCGGCAGCCTATGTAGGTGTTGCCGGGGAAGGGTGCGCCGCCCTGCTTGTCGGCAAATCCGTCGGCATTGCCGCCCTCGTCCTGATAGTCGAAGTTGTCGTGTGCGTCACAGTTCAGCACCACGTTGTAGCCGCCTTTGCGCAGTTGTATGCCGGCATTGCAGCATCCGTAGACCTCTATCTGCTCCAGCACGCAGTGACGGGAGTACTCCAGCCACACGCCCTTGTAGCCGGCATAGCGTACGGTGAGCCCCTTCAGGTGCAGGTAACTGCCCTTCATCTGTATGCCGTTGTTGCCGTTGCCTATGGGCTGCTGGCGGAAGTCGAGCACGGGCCGTGCGCCCTGCATGGCCTTGATGGTGATGAGGCTGTCGGGCCGTCCGCTCTGCGGGATGAATATCTTCTGCGTCAGGTCATACTGTCCGTCGGCCAGCAGCAGCGTATCGGCAGGCTGCAGCAGTCGGATCATGGCATCGATGCTTCCGGGCCTCTGTGCCGAAAGTCCCTCGGCGTCGTGGCCGCCCGGGGCGGCAAATCTCACCATGCCCTGTGCAGCGGCGTGCTGTGCGGTCAGTGCTGTCAGTAGTAGTGCGATTAGTTGTAGTAGTTTCATTGTGGTCTTTGGCTTTTTGTAGTAAATGGTACGGCAAAGGTAATGACTTTCTCCGACAAATCCAAACAATTTGTAAAAAAGATGAGTCAGGAGGAGCCATAATCGGGAATTTCTTTGTATCTTTGTAGCCAGAAATGAAGATAGGAGAGATAGAATTTGGTCCCCGTCCGGTGTTCCTGGCACCGATGGAGGATGTGACTGACATCGGGTTCCGACTGCTGTGCAAGCGGTTCGGGGCTTCGATGGTCTATACCGAGTTTGTGTCGGCAGAGGCCCTGATACGCGACGTGAAGTCGACCCAGCAGAAACTCGTCATCAGCGACGAGGAGCGGCCCGTGGGCATACAGATCTACGGTCGCGACGTGGAGGCGATGGTCGAGGCGGCGCAGATTGTGGAGCAGGCCGGGCCCGACCTGATAGACCTGAACTTCGGCTGTCCGGTGAAGAAGGTGGCCGGCAAGGGCGCTGGTGCAGGCATGCTGCAGAACATCCCCAAGATGCTGGAGATCACCCGCCGGGTGGTGGACGCCGTGCGTCTGCCCGTAACGGTAAAGACCCGTCTGGGCTGGAACCAGGACCAACTGATCATCACCACGCTGGCCGAGCAACTGCAGGACTGCGGCATACAGGCCCTGACCATCCACGGCCGCACGCGGGCCCAGATGTACACCGGCGAGGCCGACTGGACGCTGATAGGCGAGGTGAAGCGCAATCCGCGCATCCACATACCCATCATAGGCAATGGCGACATCACCTCGCCCGAGGAGGCCCAGCGCGCCTTCGAGACCTACGGCGTGGATGCCATCATGGTGGGCCGCGCCACCTTCGGCCGGCCTTGGATCTTCAAGGAGATACGCGACTACCTGGACCGTGGGATCTCCGATGAAACCTTTGGTTTTAACCAGAAACTGGACATCCTGGAGGAGCAGTTGCGCATCAATGTGGACAGGATAGACGAGACACGCGGCATACTGCACACCCGCCGCCATCTGGCCGCCACCCCCATCTTCAAGGCCATACCCAACTTCAGGCAGACGCGCATCGCCATGCTGCGCGCCGCCAAGATGGACGAACTGATCGACATATTGGAGCAAACCCGCACGCTGTTAGGATGAGACACCTCACGACCATCATCGCACTGGCCCTGGCGCTGGCCTCGCAGGCTCAAGACCTGCGGGAACTGCACCGCTATGACGAGACCAACAGTGCGCTGGAGGGTCACCTCACCCAGATGCTGCAAGACCGCGACGGCCTGCTGTGGATAGCCACGTGGAACGGCCTGTGCCGCTTCGACGGCTACGAGTTTCGCCAACTGAAGCCCCAGCCGGGCGACGGTTGCTCGATACCCTCCGACCGCATACGCAACATCTGGCTGTCGGACGATGGCGACATCTATCTGCGCGTGGACGACGACACCTGCCGCTTCGACACCCGCACCTACCGCTTCTGCGACCTCAGCGGTGAGGCGGAGCGACAGCAGGCCGAAGCCTGTCTGCACCACCAGCCCACACGCGCCAAGCGCAAGGACAACTACTTCTACTACCGAGACCCGCAGGGGCTGGAGTGGCAGATTCGCGACGATGTCCTCTACTGTCTGCGGGAGACGGCACAGCCCGTAGAGCCCCTGCCGATGGAACGACCAGCGATGGTGCGCTGCATCCGGCAGGACAGCAGGGGGCGCATCTGGCTGAGCACCAAGGAGGATGCCACCATCCGACTGCTGGACAGCCAGGGCGGCCATCTGGGCTATCTGAGCGCGCAGGGCATCGTAGCAGCCCGCTACCAGTCGTTCGGCCATCCCGTCTACTGCATCACCGAGACCCGCAGCGGCCACATCTGGCTGGGCTGCAAGCCGGGCGGACTCTACCGGCTGACCGAAACGGCAGACAGTCGCTTCGCCATAGAAACGGTGGACGGACTGACAAACGAACAGGTCTATGGCATCGCTGAAGACCGTCAGGGACGGCTGTGGGTGGCCACGCTGGGCGGCGGCATCGCCTGCGTGGAAAGCCCCGACGGAGAGCATCCGCGAGTGGTCAGTCGACTGGCAGGCTATCCCCACGATGCGTGCCAGAACGTGCGCCACATCCTGATCACCCCCGAAAACATCCTGCTGGCAGCCACGACGGAAGGCATCGTAGTCGGTGAAATCGAGGATAATCCTCAAAACATCCGATTCCATCGCCACGCCAAGGAGGCCTTCAGGCAGAACAGCCTGAGTTGCAACGCCACGATGGACATTGTGGAGACGACAGACCACCGCCTGTTTGTGGCCACCGAGACGGGCGGCATCAGCGAGATCACCTCGGCAGACCTGCTGGCCGACACCCTGGACTTCCGCCACTACACGATGCAGAACGGAATGCTGCCTACGGACATGACCGTGGGCCTTGCGCTGACGGCCGACGGCCAGTTGCTGGTGGTCTGCCCCAAGCAGTTGGTCTGTCTGGACATCCGTCAGGGCACCTACGAGAACCTGGACCACCACTTCTTCCACCAGATACACCGCTTCAGCGAGGGGCGGCCGCTGCTGACGGCCGACAACCGCTGGCTGGTGCCCACCTGCGAGGGAGCCTTCTGGCTGCCGCGCCAGCAGGCCCACCGCAGCAACCTGACGCCCCGCCTGCTGCTGACGGGCATCACCATCCTGCACGAACAGGGGCTGGACGACACCGAGAACCTGGCCGTCGCCTCGCTGGACACGCTGCACCTGAGTCCCTCGGAGCGCAGCATCACCGTGCGCTTTGCCGCACTGGACTATGCTGACCCCTCGGCCATCAACTACCAGTTCCGGCTGGACAACGACTCGGTGAACTGGACCAACCTGGGCCACAACCACTCCGTCACCCTGCTCGACCTGCATCCCGGCACCTACCAACTGGCCATCCGCTCGACCAATACCGATGGCGTGTGGACTGACAACACCCGCACGCTGACCATCGTCGTAGAGCCTACGTTCTGGGAGACGCCCTGGGCCATCCTGTTGTTTGTGGTGCTGGGCTTGGCCATCGTGGGCAGCATCGTCTACACCTTATTATATATCCGTCACATCAAGCGCCGTCAGCAAGAGACGCTGGAGGCCTATCTTTCCTTGTTGGACAAGATGGACACACGCGGAAAGACGGAGCCGAAGGAGAAGCCCGAAGACCCCTTCATGCAGCAGGTGCTGGCCTTTGTGGAGCAGAACATGGGCAACAGCGATTCCGACGTGAATCAGATGGCCGAGGCCTGCGCCGTGAGCCGTTCGGTGCTGCAGCGCAAGATGAAGCAACTGATGGGCGTCACGCCGGCCGACTTCCTGCGCGAGGCACGCATCAAGCACGCCTGTATGCTGCTGAAAAACGACGATTCCATCGTGTCGGAGGTGGCCTACAGTTGCGGTTTCAGCGACCCCAAATACTTCAGCCGCTGCTTCAAGCAGTCGGTGGGCATGTCGCCCTCAGAATACAAGCAGGCCAAATAATCCTCCCTTTTGACCTGATTTTCCCCCACCCGTTCCACCCTTTTGACCAGTTTTTGCCCGTTCCACTTCGTTTTTTCACCGTACCTTTGCAACCAGAAATCAAAACCTAAAATAACTGTAAGATGAAAAAACTGATGTATTTGATGCTGGCACTGCTCCTGACCCTGACCTCAGGCATGCAGGCCAAGAAGGTGCACACGCTGGGAGACTCGACGATGGCACCCTACGATGAGAACGCCACAGTCACCCGCGGCTGGGGTATGTATTTCGGTAACTTCCTGACCAACGGCTGGACATCGGTCAACTACGCCAAGGGCGGACGCGACAGCCGCGGCGGCTACAACGAACTGTGGCAGACGGCCAAGAAGAACGTGCAGGCCGGCGACTACGTGATCATCCAGTTTGCCCACAACGATGAGAAGATCGGTGGTGCCGACCGCGATGAAGTCTACAATTATTACATTTCGAAGGGCATGACCGCCGAGGCTGCCGCACTGGACAGCCGCGGAACGATTCCCTCGACCACCTACAAGCAGTGGCTCAAGAAAATTGTCGACGAGGTGAAAGCCCTTGGTGCCCATCCCATCCTGGTGGCTCCTGTGTGCCGCAGTTACTTCGGCAGCGACGGCAAGATTCGTCGCAACGGACGCCACGACCTGGGTGACAGTTACACCATACTGACTGCCGATGGCCTGAAGGAGAAGCAGAGCGTGGCCGCCACCGACCACCTGATGGACTATCCCTATCATATGCAGCAGTTGGCCACGGAAGAGAGCATTCCCTTCATCGACCTGACCACGGCCACCAAGGACCTGTATGAGAGTTATGGTGACACCAAGTGTCATGAGCAACTGTTCGACGGTGACGGGTCCACCCACTTCAACACCACCGGTGCCTTGCTTGTGGCCCGTCTGTGCGCCCAACTCATGAAGGAGCAGGGTATCATAGCCAGCGACATCGTGGTGCCCACCGACCTGAGCATTAATCCCTCGACAGCCGACCTGGGCGAAGGCTATAAGGGACAGACCGCAGTCAAGGAACTGACACTGAACGGCTTCGGCCTCGATCCCGCCGAAGGCTCCATCAGCATCAAGGCTACCGAAGGCATAGAACTGTCTATCGACAAGAAGACCTGGGCAGACAATCTCAGCGTCGACTATAAGAACGGCACGCTCGTACAGTCTTTCTATGCACGCGTGGTGCTGTCGAATACCGGTAAGTTCTCCGGCACCATCACTGCTTCACTCGGCGGCAAGACCGTAGAAGTGCCCCTGTCGGTCAACATCATTGAGTTGGGCGGTGGCGACCCCTTCACTGTCACATGGCCCATGGTGCCCAACGATGATGCCACCGTCAGCGGCGATGCGACTGCTACGGCAGCCACCTTGTCGGGGCTTGGCAAATATGGCAACGTGAACGGCTTTGGCGCGCTGATAGCCCCTAACGGCAGCACTGGCGAATGGGCTTCGGCCGGTATCGATGACGATCCCGCACAATACGTGCAGTTTGCAGTGACCGCTCCGGAGGGCAAGGAACTCAACATCACCAACATTGCCATGAAGATTAAGGCGCAGGGTGGCGGTTCGCTGCAGTGTCATGCCTACTATTCCACCGATGGCTTCACAACGCGCAAAACCATCTTTGCCTCTGGCGTGCTGAACGGCACTTGGAATGAAATCGTTTCGGAAGACGTAGTCAAAGTGGAAGAAGGAGACCGCCTGCTGATACGTGTCTATCCGTGGTCGAAGAATGTAGACAAGGGACGCTGGATCTGCATCTCTGATGTCGTGGTCAGCGGACAAAGCAAGAATGCCGGTGGCGTGGACATCGACGGAACCATCACTTACAAACTGGACAAAGGCGGCGTGGACCAGGGCGACGATGCCATCTTCGAACCTGCCGACCTGAGCGCCGGCTTCATCTCGAAGAAGTTTACTGCCGGCAGTGCCCTTACCCTGAACAACACGACCACCTATGCTGGTGTCAACAATGCCAAGACCGTGCAGACCGCTATCTATAATGGTACGGGTGCTTCGTTTCCCGGTACCGCCACTGCCGACAATACGCTGACCCTGACGCTGACTCCGGAGGACGGCTTCAACTTCGTACCCACCAAAATCAGTTTCGAAGGTGCTCGCTATGGCACCGACGGCGGCACGCTGACCGTCAGCATGGAGGCCGGCGACAAGCAGCAGGAACTGTGCTCGAGTGCCGCCGTGAACCGCAGCGGCAAGACTCTGGACATTGCCGCATTCAACTATGAGGTGAACAATCTGGTCGCTTCCAACAATGATCCGCTGAAGGTGAACTTCTCGTTCATCGGACTGGGCAATACGAAGACGATGGGCCTGTCGAACCTGGTCATCGAAGGCAAACTCGTGGGCAGTGCCTCTGCCACGACCAAATATGCCCTGACCACCGTTGTAGTGCCCGCCGAGGCAGGCACCATTTCGGCCGACCCCGACCTGGCCAACTATAAGGAAGGCACTGAGGTGACGCTGACGGCCAAGAAGAATTTCGGTTATCAGTTCAAGGAGTGGCAGGACGCCAACGGCGCATCGCTGGGAACCAATGCCACGTTGACTCTGACGATGGATGCTGAGAAAACCGCCAAGGCCGTCTTTGAGGCCATCCCCGTCTACACCGTCACGACGAAGGTGACCAACGATGCCGAGCGCTCGCTGGGCAGTATCACGCTGACCCCCAACGACCATGCCAACAAGTATGAGGCTGGCACAGAGATCACTGCTACGGCCAACGAGAGCAAGATACTGAAGTTCATGCAGTGGACTGACCAGAACGAGAATGCCGGCACCACAGCCGTTCGCACGCTGACCGTCAATCAGGACATGACGCTGGTGGCCAACTACGAGTTGCAGGATTTCATTGCCGTGTTCGACGCCAGCAGCATGCAGAGTTACGCCTACGAGACCACGTCGGGCTATCCCTTTGCTGCCGACCTGACTTGGGATGACAACCGCAACGCCAAGTGCAGTGTGGTCAAGGTGAAGGACGGTTCGCTGGCCTACACCCAGAATGGCGGCACCCCTGTGGTGCGCAATCGTGAGGGCGTTGTGCTCTCGGGCATCAACGGCCTTTACCAGAATGGCTATCGTACCACCGACATTGCCTGGCAGTATCAGTTCTCCACCGTGGGATTCACCTCTGTCACCTTCACGGCAGACATGGCTGCCAAGAATATGGCCACCAAGAACTGGAAGGCCCTGATCTCTACCGACGGCACCACCTATGAGCCTATCGACGGCGCAACGTGGGAGATGACAGCCAATGTGGTGAAGCCCCTGAGCATCGACCTGCCTGCCTCTGCCATTGGCAAGGAGACGGTCTACCTGCGCATCACCGGCGATGGTGCCGATCTGCTGTCCAGCAGTTATGCTTTCGACCAGACTTTCGACGGACTGGACTATACCAGTCACTCAGAGAGCGGTGTGGGCAATGTCTATGTGATAGGAACGGCCGAGGTGGTGGCCGACAGCGAGGCTCCTGTTGTGACGGGGCTGCTGCCTGCCGATGGAGCCCAGGGCGTGAGTGCCACCGGTCGCATCACCATCTCCTACAACGAGCGCATCCAGTCAGCCGAGTCGACGGCCAAGGTGACCCTGCAGGGCCACGGCGAAACCCGTGAACTGACTCCCGCCTGGAGCAACCGCTCCGTCAGTTTCGACTATATGGCACTGGCCTATGGTCAGACCTACACCTTCACGATGCCTGCCGGCTACGTACAGGACCGCTCCGGCAACCAGGGCGAGGCCGTCAGCCTGACATTCACCGTGATGGAGCGCCAGCAGCCTCAGGCCCGTCTCTACGATGCCGTGGTGGCTCAGGATGGCACAGGCGACTACCAGACGGTGCAGGCAGCCATCGATGCTGCTCCTGCCGGTCGTGCCAAGCCCTGGCTCATCTTCATCAAGAATGGCCAGTACAATGAGCACGTCAACATCCCTGCCAACAAACCCTATCTGCACTTCATCGGTCAGCAGCGCGACAAAACCGTCATCCTCGACGATAAACTCTGTGGTGGCGACAATGCCCTGCACGTCAGCGTGGGTGCCACTGTGGTGGTCAATGCCGACAACATCTTCTTCGAAAACCTGACTCTGGAGAACTCTTATGGCCACGAGAAGCAAGCCGGCCCGCAGGCCCTGGCCCTGAACACCGTCGGCGACCGCATCGCACTGAACGGCGTGGCCCTGCTCAGTTACCAGGACACATGGATCACCACTTCTACACAGAAAAACCGCCACTACATCAAGAACTCGGTCATCGAGGGTGCCGTGGACTTCATCTACAATGGCGGCGACGTCTACCTCGACGGAGATACTCTGGACATCAATCGTCCTTCGGGAGGCTACATCGTGGCTCCCAATCATACCGAGGAGACCAAGTGGGGCTACGTGTTCCAGAACAACGTCATCCGTCCTCACGAGGGTGTCAACGTGACCGATGTGTGGCTTGGCCGCCCCTGGCACGGCACACCCAAGACGGTGTTCATCAACACTCAGACCTTTGTCAACATTCCCGCCAAAGGCTGGTACAACACGATGGGCGGACTGCCTGCTCTCTGGGCCGACTATGGCACGGTGGATGCCAATGGCAACCCCGTCAGCACCAAGGAGCGTGAGAACTATTACTACTACGTAGACCGCGATACGAACGAGAAGCATGAGGTGTTCGACGTGAAGAACACGCTGACCGACGAGGAGGCTGCTCAGTACACCATCCAGAACGTGATGAGCGGCACCGACGGATGGCAGCCCAACCTGCTTTGCGAGGCCTGCGAGGCTCCTGTGGTGAAGGTTAACAGCAGTCGGATAGAGTGGGAGGCCGTGCCCTATGCCATCTGCTACGTGGTGACCTGCAACGACCAAGTGGTGGGCTTCACGACTGAGACCAGTTACGCCCAGGAACTCAACGGCACCTACTATGTGCAGGCCGTCAACGAAAATGGCGGACTGAGCCGCAAGGCCGTGGCTGGCGATGCCACTGCCGTGGAGGCTGCTGTCGCCAAGACTGCCGTTCAGAGTGCTGTCTTCTCCGTCGACGGTCGCCGTCAGACGGGCTTGAAGCACGGTCTGAACATCGTCCGCATGAGCGACGGCAGCGTGCGCAAGGTGCTGCAGTAAGCGCTTATTTCCTGATGTTCCGCGGGTGGTGCAACAGCACCTCCTCGCGGAGCGTCTGCATCGACAGATGCGTATAGATCTCGGTGGTGCCGATCGATTCGTGACCCAGCAAGGCCTGGATGACACGGAGGTCGGCACCACCTTCCAGTAGGGCCGTGGCAAACGAGTGGCGCAGCGTGTGGGGCGAGATGGTCTTCTTGATGCCGGCCGCCTCGGCTTGTGCCTTCAGCATGATGAGTATCATGGTGCGGGTCAGGTGGGCGCCGCGGCGGTTCAGGAAGACATAGTCCTCCTCGCCCGGCTTGATCTTCAGTTCGTTGCGCCAGGGCAGATAATTCTCTATTTCCTTCAGAGCCCGCTCCGAGATGGGCACCAGTCGCTCCTTCGACCCCTTGCCCATGATGCGCACAAACCGCTCTTCGCTGTACACCTGCGAGAACTTCAGGCCGACCAGTTCCGACACGCGCAGGCCGCAGGAGAAGAGCACCTCGATGATGGCGCGGTTACGATGGCCCTCGGGCTTCGACACGTCGATGCTGTCCTCCAGCCGATCCACCTCCTGGGGGGTGAGGTATTCCGGCAGGTGCTCGCCCAGCACGGGCGACTCCAGCAGTTCCGTGGGGTCGCTGTCCATGTAGCCGTCTATCACCAGAAACCGGTAGAACGAGCGCACGCCGCTCAGTATCCTGCACTGCGAGCGCGGCCCTATGCCGATGTCGTGCAGCCCTGCGGCAAAGGCCTGCAGATCCTCCAGCGTCACGTCGGTAGGCACCTTCTCCGTCTGGCGCAGAAACACCAGCAGTTTGTCCAGGTCGCGGCCGTAGGCCTCCACCGTGTTTGCCGACATGCTGCGCTGCAGTTTCAGGTAGCGCAGGTAGTCGCGCCGCATCTTTTTGGTCTGTTCGTCCATCGTCATGGCCTGTTTTATGGTGCAAAATTAAAAAAAACTCCCTACATGCAGGCTATATTTTATGTTTTTTTTATATATTTGCAGCCGAAATGGAAACGATGACGCATTTTGACGATACAATGAGACACAGAATCCAGACGCTCCTGCTGGCCTTGGTGCTGGCAGCCCTACAGGCACAGGCAGCCCCAGCCCTGCGCGGCCCGTTCACCGTCAGGCAGCCCGACGGCACCCTGCTCACCATCGAGCAGCATGGCGACGAGCACCACCACTGGACGGCCACTGCCGACGGCATGCTGGTGGTCAACACCGGCCGTGGCTGCTACGTGGCACAGATCAGCGACGAGGGCCTGCTCACCGCCACCGCCACCCTGGCCCATGAGCCCTCGCAGCGCAGTGCCGAGGAGCAGCAGGTCGCCGCCCGCCAGGCCGAGCACCGCGACCGCTTCCACAGTCAGGGCCTGCAGCGGCAGCGCCGCGCCCTGGGCATCAATGCCAGCAGCCAGTACCTGCCCCACACCGGCACGCCCCGCGTGCTGGTCATCCTGGCCGCCTACCAGGATCTGGACTTCACGGTGAGCGAGCCCCTCAAGGCCTTTTCGCAATATATGCATGGAGACACGCAGGAGGACCTGGGCAACCACAACGACCTGAACCAGTACAGCGTGCAGCAGTACTTCGACGCCTGCAGCCACGGACAGTTTGTGCCGCAGTTCGATCTGGTGGGCCCCGTCACGCTACCCCAGACCATGGACTACTATGGCGGCACCTCCTCCACCGGCAGCGACGACCGCTTCGGCGAGTTCTGCCGCGATGCCACCGAGGCCGCGAAGCCCCTGGTGACCGACTGGTCGGTCTACGACAACGATGGCGATGGCACCATCGAACTGGTGTGCATCATCTTTGCCGGCTACGGCCAGAACCAGGGCGGAGCCGCCAGCACCCTCTGGGCCAAGGCCAGCAACAGGAATCTGCGCCTGGACGACCAGCACCGCATAGCCTTCTTCAACTGCTGCAGCGAACTGTTCCATCCCGCTGAGGCATACAAGGACCGCATCAACGGCAAGGGCACCTTCTGCCATGAGTTCTCCCACTGCCTGGGCCTGCCCGACCTCTATGCCACCACATCGTCGGCCTATGTCGACAACCAGGGCATGGAGTCGTGGGACATCATGGACTATGGCCTCTACAACAACAACGGCTTCTCCCCCTGCCTCTACACCGCCTGGGAGCAGGAGGTCATGGGGTGGACCGTCATAGAGCCGCTCAGCACAGACTCATCACTCATCACCCATCACTCATCACTCCACCTCCAGCCCCTGGAGGAGGGCGGCAATGCCTACAAGATAGTCAATCCCGACAACGAGCGCGACTACCTGGTGATGGAGAACATCCAGCAGCGCGGCATCAACGCCCGAGCCCTGGGCCACGGCCTGCTGGTCTACCATGTGGCCTATCCCCACGAGCAGGTCAGCATGTACGATGCCCCCAACAACACCCCGGGCCGTCCCGCCGTGGCCGTGGTGCCTGCCGGCGGACTGCTCATCAACAAATACCTGATGGGCACAGGCCGCACCTACACCAACGCCGAGTGGCGGGCCAGCGTGGCGGCCTCACCCTTCCCCGGCACCGGTCAGGTCACTACGCTGAGCGACAGCCAGCAGTTGCCCAACTTCTGCTTCAATGGCATCGACGATGACGGCACCGCCGTCACCCTTCCCGTCGGCATCGTGCTGCACCAGATCACCGAGACGGCCGACGGCACCGTCAGCCTCACCCTGGCCGACCCCACAGGCATACGGGCTGTCGGGAGACCACAGGCCAGTGGGCTGGAGATGCTCTACAATCTGCTGGGCCAGCGCATCCGCCGGCCTGTGCGGGGCATCTTTGTGGAGAAGGGGAAATTGAAAAAAGTAAAAAAGTAAAAAATAATAATGACAGTGAAACTATGAATAAGATTTTAGCACTCCTTTTTGCCCTCTTCTCCCTCGCGGCATCCGCGCAGACCGAAGAGCCGGCGGCACAGAGCCCGCAGCCGGCAGCACAGGGCCAGGCCCTCCGCATCGGCTACCTCAGTTACGACTCCGCACTGGTGCGCATGGCCGACTATGCCCTCGTGCAGCAGCAGATGGCCGAGATGCGCTCTGCCTACGAGGCCGAGATGCAGCGCGTGGAGGACGAGTTCAACCAGAAGTATGAGGCCTTCCTGGAGGGTCAGAAAGACTTTCCCCGCACCATCCTGCTCAAGCGCCAGACCGAACTGCAGACGTTGCTGCAGCGCAACGTCGACTTCCGCCGCCGCGCTCAGGCCGAACTGCAGCAGGCCGAGCGCCAGGCCATGCAGCCCCTCCACCAGCGACTGGCCGACGCCATAGCCCGCGTGGCCACAGAGCAGGGCCTGGCCGTGGTGCTCAACACCGACTCCCGCGCCTGCCCCTTCGTCGACCCCGCGCTGAGCGTCGACGTCAGCCAGGCCGTCAACGATCTGCTCCGCTGATGATGACGCCCGACGCACTGCCCACGGCCCCAGGCCCCATCGGCATCTTCGACAGCGGCTACGGCGGACTGACCATCCTCCACGGCATCCGCCAGCGCCTGCCCCAGTACGACTATCTCTACCTGGGCGACAACGCCCGTGCCCCCTACGGCACCCGCTCCTTCGACGTGGTCTACCAGTTCACTCGCCAGGCCGTCATCCGCCTCTTCCAGATGGGGTGCCACCTCGTGGTGCTGGGCTGCAACACCGCCTCGGCCAAGGCCCTGCGCACCATCCAGCAGACCGACCTGCCTCGCCTCGACCCCCAGCGGCGCGTGCTGGGCATCATCCGCCCCACGGCCGAAGTCGTGGGGTCGCTCACCCGCACCCGCCATGTGGGCATCTTTGCCACCGAGGGCACCATCCGCAGCGAGTCCTACAATCTGGAGATCGGCAAACTCTTCCCCGACGTGCAGGTCAGCGGCGTGGCCTGTCCCTTCTGGGTGCCCCTGGTGGAGTACAACGAGGCCACGGGGCCCGGAGCCGACTATTTCGTGCGTAAGCGCGTAGACCAGTTGATGAGCCTCGACCCGCAGATAGACACCGTCATACTGGGCTGCACCCACTATCCCCTGCTGCTGCCCAAGATCCGCCGCTACATGCCCACGGGCGTGCGCATCGTCTCCCAGGGCCACTATGTGGCCGACAGCCTCTGCCACTACTTCCGCCGCCACCCCGAGATAGAGCAGCGCTGCACCCGCGGCGGCCGCGTGCACTACCTGACCACCGAGAACCCGCAGAAGTTCAGCGAGCAGGCCCAGATCTTCCTCCGCGAGCCCGTGGAGGTGGAGCACATCACGCTGGGGTAGCGTCGCCCTATTGTTTATTGTCCTTCAGCAGTTGCTCCGCCGTCTCCACGCCCTGCTGGGCCACCCGCGTGGCGGCGTGGTCTTCGCCATACTTTTCACGGAATACGGCCAGTGCCTGCCAGTAGCAGTTGAGCGCCGCCTGGTAGTCCTGCTTCAGCAGATAGGCATAGCCCATGTTGCAGCGCACCTGCGCCACGTCCGGATGCGGCCCGTCGTATGTCTCTCCATATATGGCCAGAGCCTTCTGCAGGAACTCCAGCGCCCTGTCTGGCAGCCCCATCTTGCAGTTGATGGTCCCCAGGTTGTTGCACGAGACGGCAATCTCAGGATGCGCCTTGCCGTAGATGTTGATGCGTGAGATGAGTGCCTTCACGTAGCATTCCATCGCCTCGTCCAGAAGCCCCAGATTGTCCAGGGCAGCCCCGATGCTGTTGTACGACGTGGCCACCAGCGGATGGTTCTCGCCGTAGACGCCCGCCCTGATGTTCAGCGCCTGCCGGTAGAACTGCAGGGCCAGCGAGTCGTTGCCCTGACTGGCGTAGACGGCCCCCATGTTGTGATAGGCCTGTGCCGTGGCCGGGTGAGCCTCGCCGCACGTCTTCTCGCAGATGCTCAGTGCCTGCTGGTAGCACCTCATGGCCTGCTCCAGGTCGCCCGTCCGCTTATAGGACAGCCCCATGTTGTTGTAGACCATTGCCACGTTGGCGTGCTCCGTGCCGATTGTTCCCCGCCATATCTCCAGTGCCTCGCCGTAGCACCTCAGTGCCTCGGCGTAGCGGCCCAGACACAGGTGCACGTAGCCCAGATTGTTGTATGACAGTGCCACGTCCTCGTGCTCTCTGCCATAGACCGTCTGCCAGATGGTCAGGGCCCGCCGGTGGTTCTCCTCGGCCTCGTCGTAGCGGCCCAGGCTGGCCAGTGTCACCCCCAGGTTGTTGTAGGCCGTCGCCGCATCGGCACACTCCTCACCCTGTTGCGCCAGGGCCAGCCTCAGACTGCGCCTGTCGTAGAGCAGCGCCTTCTCGTAGTCAGCCACATAGCGTCCCAGAAACTTGCCCGCCGTGAGTTGCCAGTCCACGCGTGTGGTGTCCAGTTCGGCGCGTGTCTCAATGTAGCGGCGCGCCTTCTCGTTGTCCAGCCGCGCCAGTGCTATCGTGAAGAGTTGGTACAGGTGTTCCGCGTCCCTCTCTTGCTGCTTCAGCACCATGGCCATGTCTGCTTCGGCCTGCCGGATCATGTCGTTGGCAGAGGCCACGCTCCGGTCTATTCTGGCCAGCGCCTCACGGTTGCGCTCAAGCACGCCCACGGGGTCGAACACCGTGCTGAGCAGTGAGTCGGCACGCTCCAGGTCGCCGCTCTCAATGCAGATGTTGACTTCGCGCTCTCGGTCGCTCAGGCTGTCGTAGTCCACGTGAGCATAGTGCTCGGCCAGTCCGTCGATGAGCGACTGGTATTTCTCAAACCGCTCCTGCAGCCCCCTCAGCGCTTCGCCGTACTGCTCAGCCGTCATCGTCTGTTCTGCCCTTTGCCGCTCCAGCAGGGCGAGCCTGGCCTTGTAGTTCTTTTCAGCCGTCCTGTATGCATTGTCCTCTATACGCTGCTTGTCGGCCTGCAACTGGGCCGTCTGCACCATAGTAATGATCAGGGGCACTCGGTCAGAGAAGGCATGCTGCCGTCCGATGATGCTTTTCTCGTTCAGTTCGTAACCGCTCTTCTGCACCTGCTGCAGGGCGTAAGGCTCGCCGTTTCTCTTGCCGGGCATACTCATGAGGATAGTGCCGTCGCCGCGACTCACAGTGGCATTGTGCTCCCCCTTCACCCTGACAGTCACGCCGCTCAGGGCCTCTCCCTTTCGGTCGGGGCGCCCCAGCGTCTTCACCAGACCCTGCTGAGTCTGCGCATCCACAGCCACCGGCAGCAGTCCTGCCAACAGCAGCATTCCAACGATCATGATTTGCACTCTACGAGGTGTCATCATCAGCCATTCCTTTTTTACTTACGATTGCAAAGATACACAAAAATAAGAAAAGCACAAAAAAATCCGGAATCTCTCAGCCTATTTCGTGAAGTTTTTGTAAATTTGTAGCCGAAAAACGAAGAGAACTATAAATAAGGAATGAGAAGATTCGTTGCACTTACGGTTTGCCTTTGGGCTGCACTGGCTGTCGTGGCACAGACCCAGCAGGGGTTTGTGAAGACGAAGGGTCGCATGGTAAACGGTCAGCACGTAGCGGGACAGGGCTTGCCTGGGGCTACGGTGACCATTCTGGGGCGCAGTGCCGTTGTTAGTAAAAACGATGGCACGTTTTCGTTCCCGATCACAACTAATACATTCACAGTTCAGTCGGTTCAGAAGAACGGCTATCAATTGGTGGATGATGATTTGTGTCATCGTTCGTTCCGTCCGTCAGCCAACCCTATCTATGTGGTGATGGACACGCCCTCGCAGATTCAGGCCGACCAACTGGAGGCTCAGCGAAAGATACGCCGCACGCTGCAGCAGCAACTGCAGCGGAGGGAGGACGAGATAGAGGCGCTGCAGGTGTCGCTGGAGGAGAAGCAGCGGATGCTTGACAAACTCTACAAGGAGCAGGAGGGCAACGAGCGCCTCATTGCCCAGATGGCTAAGCGCTATGCCGAACTGGACTACGACCAACTGGACGAAATGAACCGCCGGATAAGTGATTTCATCATGAATGGCGAACTGACCCGTGCCGACTCGCTGCTCCGCACGAAGGGCGACATCCGTCAGCGCGTGGAGGAACTGAAGCACCATGAGCAGGCGAACGAGCAGGTGCGCAAGGACCTGGAGAAGAGTGAGGCGCTGGCCCGTCAGCGGCGCGAGGACCTGATTTGCGACTGCTACAGCCACTACGAGATCAGCAAGATGGAGGGCCAGTACGACTCTGCCGCCTACTACATCTGCCTGCGTGCCGATCTGGACACGCTGAACGTGAAGTATCAGATTGAGGCTGGCGACTATCTCCTATTCCAGAACAAACGGAAAGATGCACGCATATACTATGCCAGAGGCGTCTTACTATTGTATGGGAAACAATTGGCTGGAAGGCAAGGGGAAATAGGTGCAGGTGCTACCTATGACATAGTAGATTTGTTGACCTCACTCATGGGATTTGCTGATATACTTGAGACTGATGACATACTTAATCCAAGTCGCAGTGACAGCGCTGTGGCAATAAGGCTTTATGAGGTAGTCATAAAATCTGCTACCCAGACGGCTGAACTATGTAAAGAGGAAGGACGCGATAGTATTTATACTGCATTTATTCTGCCTCTTGCTTATATGAAGGGTCGCTTTGCCAATCTCTGCTATAAGCAGGAACTATACGAAAGGAGCAAGGCTCTGTATAACGAGGCCCTTGATGGTTATAAGACTTATTTGGAATATAGCCCCAAGGACAGCGCATATGTTCAAGCAAGAGCGGCATACATGCAACAACGGTTAAGTCGTGTCTATCTTGCAACCAAGCGCTATGAGGAGGCAGAACGGTCGGCCCGTGAAGCCGCGACAGGACTGCGTAAATACATCGCAACTGATTCAAGTTATGTATCGTATTTGGCTAATGCCCTATGGAGTCTAGGCTCGGTGATTTTTGAAACCAAAGATGAGCAACGCTATCCGGAGGCTTTGCGCTATTGGGAGGAGGCCGTAGCCATTGACAGGGAAGATGCCCATAAGAATTTCCAGGCTTACGGCAATGTGTATGCGTATCGGTTGAGATTTCTTTTTTATCTGCTAAGTCGAATGGGGCAGAACGAACAATGCATACCAGTTGCAGAGGAGGCTCTTTCTGCATATCAGAGGCTGGCTGCCGAGGGAGGGCAAAATGTTGAAAGTCATATCGTCAATCTGATGGGGAACCTTTCCTATTATTATCTGGTGACGAAACAGTTTGAGAAGGCCGAGCAGTATGCACGTGAGGCTTCGGGCAAAGACTCTACCCAGCATTGGATTGTCTCAAATCTGGCCTGTGCCCTACTCATGAAAGGACAATACAATGAGGCCGAGACGCTCTACCGGCAATTAAAAGAGAATCCGAATATATCTTTGCTGAAAGGTATAGAGGATTTTGCTAAGACAGGAGCCGTTCCCAGAGAGCGCGAGGCGGATGTTGAGAGAATCAAACAAATGTTGAACGAATAATTAGTCCAAAGCAATGAAACGACTGTTCCTGTTCTTCATAAGCATCGTTATGGCCCTGATGGCGTCTGCACAGACCCAGCAGAAGGGCGTGGCTTATAAGTATAATGGAAAGAACCAGCGGACACCGTTGGGAAATGTGTCTATCTCCTATGATAACAATAAAAGGTCGACCCTGAGTGGGGCGCAGGATGGTGAGTTCTCGTTGTTGCTGACTAGTCTGAAGATGGGCGACCGCATTGGAGCGGTGACTGTGAAGAAACGTGAGATGATGGTGTTCAACCAGAATGCTGTCGACGAATGGAGTGTACGCAAGGAGCCTCTGGTACTAATCCTTCGCAATGCAGAGGAGTTCGAACAGCAGAAGCAGAATCTGATAGCCATTGGTAAGCGTGAGGCCAAGAAGAAGTATGACCAGCAGAAGTCCGAACTGGAACAGCAGTTGAAGGACAGCAAGATAAAGCAGCAGGAGTATGAGACTGCTCTAGACAAGGCCTATGATGAACTGGAGCGTCTACAGAAGAATGTTGGTGATTATGCAGATTTGTTTGCTCGCATTGATGAAAGTGAAATTGACACGCTGGCTCAGAGAGCCATGGAACTGTATAACCAGGGTTTGGTGGATGAGGCAATTCGACTGTTCGAGCAGGGCAACTATATGGAGAAACTTGACAAGGCTATTCAGACCAGTCAGCAGGCCGACGAGTTGAAAGCCAAGGCCGAACAGGCCAAAGAACTGGCCACACAGGATAGTCTGAAGGCTATCCAGAGTCTGCAAGCCCAAGTCCGTGCCTATATAGTGCAGGGTGATTTTCACAAGGCTGGCCAGGTGATGAAAGGGATGGCCGACAGGATATACACCGTAGACTATCTTTCGTGGTATGCTGACTTTATCTGCGAACAGAAGGATTATGCAGAAGCGGAAATCTATTGGCGTAAGACGCTCGAACAACTGGACAACGAACTGGAGCATGACAGTGAGGAATATCTTCATCGTCAGGCGGTTACACTGAGAGAATTGGGGACTGCGCTAAATGCCCAGAAAAACTTTGTTGAGGCTGAGACTGCACTGGCCAAGGCTGCAAACATCCACAAATTCCTTTACGAGAAAGATTCAATGAAGTACGACCGTAAGTTGGTGATATCACTGACTGCTCTTGGCAACTTCTACGAGAACACCATGAACTATGAAAAGGCTATCGATACATATCAGAAGGCACTGGTGGTAGACCGTAAGATTGCAGAAAGTGATTCTTCATACAACTGGAATGTTTCGCTGGTATTAAACAACCTGGCAGTTATCTATATGAGACTGCGCAGATATCAGGAAAGTGAGGATATCTATCTGCAGGCAAAAGAGATTCAGCAGAAGTATGTGCTCTCTTACCCAGATTGGGAATTTGGAAAGAAAAATTATTCGGGACTTCTGTTCAATCTGGGCATTGTCTATCTGAACAGGAATCAGTTGGACTTATGTGAGGAGGCTTTTAAGGAGGCGATTAAATTGTGCAAGGAACTGATGGACAAGAATCCCGATGCCTACACACCATATTATTGTATGTATCTGGTGGATTATGGGAGGCTTGAAGATAAATTGAAACATTTTCAGGAATCTAAGCAGAAGTACTTGGAGGCCATTCAACTTTACAGGGTATTGGAAGAGTCACATCCATGGGTCTATAGTGGGGATTTGGCTCGAACCTTAGAAAACTATGGAACTCTTTGCTCAAATTTAGGTGATTACGAGGAAAGCGAAAAGTATCTTTTGGAATCATATGAAATTAGAAAAAAATTAGCACAGCGTTACCCCAATATCTATAGTGTCAAGGTGGTAAATAGTCTCGATTGTCTAATATCTATGGCCAGAGAGAGCAGTCAATTCGAAAAAGGAGAGCAATGGGGACAAGAGATGATGAGTATTGTGCATACGCTGGTGGACGAAAATCCTGACGGAAACCAGGATGTATTGGCTCGTGCATTATTAACAATGGGTAACTTTTATGGCGATGCCGGCAAATCAGAGGAAAGCATTCCTTTCTTGAAGGAGTGTGTTGATGTATGCAAACAAATGGCCATAGCCCGTCCAGCGCATTTAACGAGAGTATCACAGGCTTTGTACAATCTGGGATTATCTTATATTGATGTCAGCCAATGGGAAAATGCGAAACTTACTTTTGAGGAGTCTTTAGAATGGTTGGATAAGATAGAGAAGGGAAACTACGAATCCGATAAAGCAGACACCTATTACTGGTTGGGTGCAGCGTATGTTGGACAAAAGAAATATGTTGATGCGGTCTATAGTTTTCAGAATGCCAGAGATCTATATAGGCATCTGGCAGTTTCAAATCCTCAGTATTATAGCCCAAGAACCGCTTTCATGATGGGAGTTGGTATGGCGTTTTATTCCATCTTTCTTAAGAAATATGCTGAAGCAGAGCAATATGCTCGTGAGGCTCTGGCAATTGATAGTTCATCGTATGTCATATATACAAATCTTGCTGCTGCTCAACTCTTTCAAGGCAAATACAATGAGGCCGAGAAGATTTACCGCCAATACAAGACCGAACTTAAAGACAATTTCCTCGATGACTTTAAGCAGTTCGCTGAGGCAGGTGTCATCCCCAAGGAGCGGGAGGCTGATGTGGAGAAGATTAAGCAATTGTTGAATGAATAACCCAAGCATCATGGAACAGGAATACAAATACTTTGCGTTTATCAGTTACAACTCGCGGGACACGGAGTGGGGCAAGAGGGTGCAGCGCAAACTGGAGCACTACCGACTGCCGGCCACGCTGTGCAGCGAGCACGGGTGGAGCAGAAGGCCGATGAAACCGGTGTTTTTTGCGCCTACCGACATTCAGCCGGGAGGACTGACGGCCGAACTGCAGGAGCGACTCAGGGCGTTGCGCAGCCTGATAGTGATCTGTTCGCCCAACTCGGCACGCTCGGAGTGGGTGGGCCGCGAGATAGAGTTTTTCCACAGTCTGGGGCGCACGGAGCAGATCCACTTCTTCATAGTCGGCGGACAGCCGCATAGCGGCAACCCGGACACGGAATGCTTCAACCCGGTGGTCGGCCGCCTGGGGCTGCCGGAGATTCTGGGGGCCAACGTGCACGAGCGCATCTACCGCTGGCCTTGGCTGAACAGGGTGCGGGCCTACGTGCAACTGGTGTCGAAACTGCTGGGCGTGGAGTTTGACGCCATCTGGCAGCGGCACCGTAGGCGGCTGGTCCGTCGGGCCATCGCGTGGACGGTGGGCATGGTGGCGGTGGTGGCTGCGCTGCTGGGCGTCTGGCTGGCGAGCCAGCCCGTCAGCGTGAAGGTCAGTCTGCGGGAGTCATCGGTGCATAGCGAGATGTTGCCCCCGCTGCGGGATGCCGTGGTGACGATGGCGCTGCTGGGCGAGACGAAGACGGACACCATCCGTACGGCGGACGGCAGCGTGGTGATGGCCAACATACCCGGCCGCTTCCTGAATAAGGAGGTGCGCGTGAGCGTGAGGTGCCGCGACTACCTGCCGGTGGACACGGTCTTGACATTGCAAAAGGACGTGAGCATAGCGGTGCGGCGCGACGAGGCGGTGTATGGCCGCGTGGCGGTGAGGCTGTGGGATGCCGAGGCGGAGCGGCCCGTGGCCGGTGCGACGGTGGTGGTGGAGGGCCGCGAGGCCGTGAGCGACGCGGAGGGGCGGGTCTGCCTGCAGGTGCCCCTGGCGGAGCAGCGGCCGGCGTATCGGGTCAGGGCCAGCGTGCCGCTGGAGACGGACTCCATCTATATGCCCTGCGGGGAGGATGACGTTATTATTATTGAAAATTGAAGATTAAAGATATGGAGACAATCAGACATCAGCACTTTGAGGGGGAGCGTCCGCTCTTCGGGGTGCACGACCTGCGACTGGAGCAGGTGACGATAGGCGAGGGCGAGAGTGGTGTGAAGGAGTGCAGCAACATCGAGGCCGAGGACTGCCGCTTCTGGGGCAAGTACCCCTTCTGGCATGTGCACGGTTTCAGGATCAACCGCTGCCAGTTTGATGCGGGGGCTCGCTCGGCCCTGTGGTACAGCGACCATCTGGACATGCGCAACACGCGCATCGATGGGCCGAAGATGTTTCGCGAGATGAGCGACCTCTATCTGGAGAACGTGATCGTGAACGATGCCGACGAGACCTTCTGGCGCTGCCGCGGCATCCGTGCCAAGAATCTGCGGCTGCACGAGGGCACCTATCCCTTCATGTTCTGCGAGGACGTGGAGATTGAGGGGCTGAGGGTGGACTCGAAGTATGTGTTCCAGTACTGCAGGAACGTGACTCTGCGCGATGCCCACATCGTGACGAAGGACTCGTTCTGGGAGTGTGAGAACATCACCATCTACGACTCGGAGATCGACGGCGAGTACATCGCCTGGCACTCCAAGAATGTGCGCATGGTGAACTGCCACTTCTCCGGCGAGCAACTCTTCTGCTATGCTGACCATCTGGTGCTGGAGAACTGTACGTTTGATGCGCAGTGCGACCGCGTGTTCGAATACAGCACCGTGGAGGCCCGCATCCGGGGGCACATAGAGAACATCAAGAATCCTACGAGTGGCCACATCGTGGCCGATTCCATCGGCAGCGTGACCATCGACGGCAACATCAAGCAGCCGGCAGACTGCGTGATAGAGAGTAGGGGAGATTGAAGATTGAAAATTGAAAATGTATGAAGTACGATTTTGACGAGATCATTGAGCGGCGCGGCACGGGCTGCGTGAAATGGGATGAGAGTTCTTTCCCCGAAGTCATCCCCCTCTGGGTGGCCGACATGGACTTCCGCGCGGCTCCGGCCATCAGGCAGGCCGTCAGCCGGCGGGCGGAGCATGGCGTCTTCGGCTATACGCTGGTGGGCGACGAGTATTATGAGGCCATCACGTCGTGGTTCCACAGGCGCCACGGGTGGGACATCCGTCGGGAGGAGATACTCTATACCACGGGTGTCGTGCCGGCCATGGCTGTGGCCCTGAAGGCGCTGACCATGGCGGGCGAGAAGGTGCTGATGCTCTCGCCGGACTACAACTGCTTCTTCTCCTCCGTCCGCAACAGCGGCTGCGAGGTGCTGGAGTCGGTGCTCCGGAGGGTGGCACACTCATCACTCATCACTGATCACTCATCACTCATCACTGATCACTCATCACTAAGTTTCGAGGTGGACTGGCAGGACTTCGAGGCGAAGTGTGCCGACGAGAAGACCACCGTCTTCCTGCTCTGCAACCCCCACAACCCCACGGGACGGGTGTGGACGAGGGAGGAACTGGCCCGCATGAACGACATCTGCCTGAAGCACGGCGTGAAGGTGGTGAGCGACGAGATACACTGCGAACTCACGATGCCCGGCCACACGTTTCAGCCCTTTGCGGCGGTGAGCGAGGAGTGCCGCATGAACTGCGTGACGCTGAACTCGCCCTCGAAGTCGTTCAACACGGCCGGTCTGCAGACGGCCAACATCATCTGTGCGCGGCCTGAGTGGCGGCGCCGGCTGGACCGTGCTATTAATATTAATGAGGTGTGCGACGTGAACCCCTTCGGCCCCGTGGCCTTGGTGGCTGCCTACAACGAGTGTGAGGACTGGATAGACGAGTTGAACCAATACCTCTGGGGCAACTACACGGCCCTGTGCGACTTTGCGGCACGTCATCTGCCCCAGTGGCAGGTCTGTGCGCTGGAGGGCACCTATCTGCCGTGGGTGGACATCACGGCCACGGGCATGACCTCGGTGCAGTATGCCGACCGACTGATGCGCCGCGCCCGGGTGTGGGTGAACCCCGGCACGATGTACGGCCCACAGTCGGGCGAGGGCTACATTCGCCTGAACATTGCCTGTCCGCGCAGTGTGCTGATGGAGGCGCTGGAGAGGATTTCAGGAATTGAAGATTGAAAATTGAAGATTGAGAATATGGAAACAAAGATGAATGAGAGCGAGATGCAGATAGGGGAGCAACTCCCCGAGAATGCGTTTCGGGAGTTAAGCGACGGCGAGGAATATCAGCCGTTGATGTCGCCGCGTGGTAGTTATCCTGAGGTGAACGCGTGGTCGGTGACGTGGGGCGTGCTGATGGCCATGCTCTTCTCGGCCGCCGCCGCCTATCTGGGCCTGAAGGTGGGCCAGGTGTTCGAGGCCGCCATCCCCATTGCCATCATCGCCGTGGGCGTGTCGGCGGCTGCCCGCCGCTCCAGGGCCCTGGGCGAGAACGTGATCATACAGAGCATAGGCGCCTGTTCGGGTGCCGTGGTGGCCGGTGCCATCTTCACGCTGCCGGCCATCTATATCCTGCAGGCCAAGTATCCCGACATGTCGGCCTCGTTTCTGCAGGTTTTCATGGCTTCGGCCCTGGGCGGCATACTGGGCATACTGTTCCTCATCCCCTTCCGCAGGTATTTCGTGAAGGAGATGCATGGCCGTTATCCCTTCCCTGAGGCCACGGCCACCACGCAGGTGCTGGTCAGCGGTGCCAAGGGCGGCGACCAGTCGAAGCCGCTCCTGCTGGCCGGACTGGTGGGCGGACTCTACGACTTCATCGTGGCCACCTTCGGCTGGTGGAACGAGACGGTGACCAGCCGCATGGTCGGTTGGGGCGAACTGGTGGCCGAGAGGGCGAAACTGGTCTTCAAGTGCAACACCTCGGCCGCCGTGCTGGGCCTGGGCTACATCATCGGCCTGCGCTATGCCCTTTACATCTGTCTGGGCTCGGTGGCCGTGTGGTGGCTCATCGTGCCCCTGATGTCGCTCATCTTCGGCGACCAGGTGCTCAGCGTGGGTGGCGTGGAGGCCACGACAGCCGTCGGCGACATGTCGGCAGAGGAGATATTCAAGACCTATGCCCGCAGCATCGGCATCGGCGGCATAGCCATGGCCGGCGTCATAGGCATCATCCGTTCGTGGGGCATCATCAGGAATGCCGTCGGCCTGGCTGCCAAGGAGATGCGCGGCGGCAAGGACGAGGCTGCGGCCAAGGCCCTGCGCACCGACCGCGACCTGTCGTTCCGCTTCATCGGCATCGCCTCGCTGTCGGCCCTGCTCATCACCTTCGTGTTCTTCTGGCTGGGCGTGATGCACAATGTCGTGTTTGCCGTCGTGGCCATCCTGCTGGTCACGGTCATTGCCTTCCTCTTCACCACCGTGGCTGCCAACGCCATTGCCATCGTGGGCTCCAACCCCGTCAGCGGCATGACCCTGATGACGCTCATCCTGGCCTCGGTGGTCATGGCGGCCGTGGGACTCAATGGTTCAGGCGGCATGCTGGCAGCACTGATCATGGGCGGCGTGGTCTGCACGGCCCTGTCGATGGCTGGCTGCTTCATCACCGACCTGAAGATTGGCTACTGGCTGGGCACCACGCCCCGCAAGCAGCAGCAGTGGAAGTTCCTGGGCACGCTGGTCAGCGCGGCCACCGTGGGCGGCGTGATGATGCTGCTCAACCAGACCTATGGCTTCGACCCCAACCAGGAGGGCCACCTGGTGGCTCCACAGGCCAATGCGATGGCTGCCGTCATCGAGCCGATGATGAACGGTGCCGGTGCGCCGTGGCTGCTCTATGGCATCGGCGCCCTGCTGGCCGTGGTGCTGACGCTCTGCCGCATTCCCGCCCTGGCCTTCGCCCTGGGTATGTTTATCCCCTTGGAACTGAACCTCCCGCTGCTCGTGGGCGGCGCCATCAACTGGTATGTCACCTCACGCTCTAAGGACAAGGCTGTGAATGAGGCCCGCGGCGAACGGGGCACGCTCATAGCCTCCGGTTTCATAGCCGGCGGTGCCCTGATGGGTGTGGTCAGTGCCTTGTTGCGCTTTGGCGGCTTCAACCCCATCAGCGAGTCGTGGCTGGCCAATCCGCTGAGCGAGGCCTGTGCCCTCGTGGCCTACGTCCTGCTGATCTGCTATTTCATCAGGGCAACGAAGAAGTGATAAGTGAGAAGTGATGAGTGATAAGTGAGAAGTGATGAGTGATAAGTGAGAAGT
>JAFUUL010000126.1 GCA_017483805.1 Prevotella sp. | reverse complement strand
TGTGCTTGACTATTTCGGTGCTGACGCACTGAAGGTAAAACTGGAAACAACATGAAACGGATTTGCTTTCTCACAGATTCCATCTTCTCCATAGGAGGAGTGCAGCGGGTGACGGCAGTCATTGCCAAGGAACTGGCGAAGGACTACGATGTGACAATTGTCACATTCGACGATCCTTCGGCTCAGGACGCCTCGCTCTATGACTTGTATCAGGCTGACATCCACTACGTATTCTTTTCATATCCAGAAACCAACAAATGGATACAGGACTGCTGCAAGGCATACAGTGCCCTCTATCGCAAAATGCTTCCCCAGAACAGAATGACCTCTGCCTGGTATGCCCATAGTTCGTTCCCTTCACTACCCACATCCAGACATATTATTCTGAAGCGCAAGTGTATGTGCTCAGTTCCCGCTGGGAAGGGTTCGGCCTCGTGCTGGTTGAAGCGATGGCCCACGGCCTGCCCGTTGTCAGCAGCAATCTGCCCACCAGCCTGGAGATTATGGGCGACTTCGGTCTCTATTTTGAAAACGGCAACATCGAAGAGTTGGCCGACAGACTCCATGAGGCCACGAGCCTTGACTGGAAGAGAAAGTCGGAGGAAGCCTTCACCATCGCCCACCGTTTTGACCTAAGCCGTATTGCCGAGCAGTGGAGGGAGATGCTGACTTAACGCAGTCCCTCGCCTCCCCTCTTACGACTCCCTCACCTTCACCCAGTAGACCATGCCGGTGTTCTGGTGCTTACTCTTGAAGTGCAGATCCGGACGGCTGAGGATGGTGCCAATCTTGCGGAAGGAACCTGGCTCCTCCTTGTAGCCGCCGAACGTCTGCTTCAGCAGGGCGGAGATGTCCTTGAGCGGCATCCAGCGGCCGTCATCGTGGCCGGAGGGCTTATCCAACACCGACATGAGCATCTCGGCCAAGCCATTCAACCGCTGGAACTGCGTGTTGCGCTGCATCAGCGCCAGTTCCTGCTCGCGGGTCGGCCAGTAGCGCTCGCCGTCGCGAATCTCCTGATAGAGTTGGGCGTAGAGTTGGCGATAGTCGACGGGCGTGCGGAAGTCGATGTCGCCCGTCACCCCAACACAGACGAAGCGACGCGCCCCGCTGGGGTCTGTCAGCGGCTGCGTCTCGTTGGTGGTGCCGATGAACGAGGCATAGCGGCGATGCTCCGAGTAGGCCTTGCCGTAGGGCGGACGGTACTTCAGGTCGGCCGTCGAGACGAGGTACTTCAGCACCACCTGCTGACGCTGCGTGATCTTGTCGAACTCGTCCAGGTTGATCAGGCCGAAGGACGTGAGGCCCAGGTTCAGGTCGTTCTCGTTCTTGAAGTTGATGCGGTCGTTGTAGTACTCGCGCAGGTCCTGCGGCAGGAGCATACGGCAAAACGACGACTTGCCGCAGCCCTGACGGCCTATCAGAAGAGGTACGAGCGCATTGCCCGACAACTGGCCCTTGCCCAGCCACATGGCCACCATCGAGCGCATCCACAGGTGGAACAGCGCGGGCCACTCCTCATAGTCGGTTGGCACCCTCGCGGCCACCGCCTCCACGCGGTCGCGGCCGTCCCAGCGCGGCAGGCCGTCCAGATACTCCGTCAGCGGGTCGTAGAGTTCTATGTCCTCCGAGTTCACATAGCGGCGGATGTCCTTGTCCCAGCACTTGATGCCCTGCGACATGGCCCGCATGGTGATGGAGTTGCGGGCCTCCTCGGTCAGGTCGCGAAACGAAAAGCCGACGCCCGTCCGTTCGCGGAACTCGGCCACACCGCGCATCACGTTCTTGCGAATCTCGTAGTTCTCGTTCAGGAAGATGTCGATCTTCATCGTCAGCAGGGCCTCCTGCGGAATGTTCTTCTCCGGCCGGAAGTCGTTGCGCTCCTGATAGCGCTGCACCAGACGGGGGCGATAGACATTGGAAAAGACCTTGTCGATGAGCAACTGGTCGGCATCGATAATAGTGGTACGCCAGCGTGCGAGCCGCTTGGCGATGGCCATAGGCAGCCCCGTCTCCAGACAGTGGACGGCCAGGCGCGTCAGCAGCAGATGCTGATAGTCAGGGCTGTCGGCCTCGCCCGCACACTCGTCGAAGGCTTTCTCGAGGTTGAACTCGAAGATATGGTGGAGCGAAAAATAGCGACTCTCGCCAGGACTCACCTCGCGTGACTCCACCGTCGTAGGGCGCACCAGCGAGAGCGTCTGCGACGGCCGCTCAGGACGGGCATAGAAGGGGATGGCCATCGGGTTGTAGATGGCCTCGGGGTCGATGCTCACATAGCAGGTGCGGTCGAGCCGCGGCTCCAGTTTCTCGACCATCACGCCCAACTGGGCATTATAGGCCAGACGGGCCCGCTCGTAGAGATTCTCGTGGAAGAGCGCCACCGTCTCGGCATCCTCTGGCAGCGGCTGGCCCTTGGCCTCGCTGGGGAACAGTTCGCCGCGACAGACAATCTTCACGCTCCGCCCGCTGGCCCCCACGAAACTGAGCAGCGTCTGCGGCACCTCGCCTGCGCCGCGGCGGATGGCCACAGCCTCGTCGAAGCCCGTCAGGTTGTTCACCTCGAGCAGCACCAGGCCCGTGTAGCCGCGGTTGACGCGCTGACGGTTGCGGTTCTCCAATGTCGAGGCAAAGCAGACGCGCGGCAACTTGCTCAGGATGAATTCGCCGCCCGACACCGACCCGTCGGCCTCACGACTGAGGGTCAGGATGGGATAGTTGGCGCGCAGCCCGTTGACCACATCCGCATAGTCGCTCCTGCGGATCATCTCCACCAGGTCCGTCATCTCCAGCAGGCGCAGCGTCTCCGTCTGCCTGTAGTTTTTCACAAGTGTAATCTTTGCCATAGTCCTTATCTCTAATTTGCCTACAAAGATACAAAATGTGGACGACATATACAAATTAAATTCAAGAAAAAATATCAGAAAATAACGTCACTTCGTCACTTTTATATATAATATACTTATTATCAACTTGTTATATGGTGACGATAATCGTCACTTTTCATTTCGTAACGTCACTTTTAAGACAAAATAGCCCTCATTCATGCTCTAATACGCCTGCAGTTTGGTCAGGCATGATATAGTTTCTCACTTGTTTCTACTATGGAAACTAATAGTTTCTCCTGTAGAAACAATCAGTTTCTCCTGTAGAAACTAAAAGTTTCTGCATTGGAAACAATCAGAAACTGCCTTATTATCAGTGTATTAGCATGGTATTTCAAGAAAAAATGAAGCATAAATAGCACATAAAGTGACGTTACGAAATGAAAAGTGACGTTTATCATCACCATGTAATCTCTTGATAACAAGGATATTAGATATAAAAGTGACGAAGTGACGTTATTTTTGATAAAATTTTCATGGAAGATATTTTGCAGTATCACAAAAAATATGTATCTTTGCACAAACAAAGCATGACGACTATGACAAAAGAAGAAACACTGCGCGAGAAATCGGCACACTATCAGCACTGCTTCGTCAACGAATGCCCTATGCACGAGCACTGCCTGCACTGGCTGGTGGCACAGCACACCCAGCGCACCGACATCAACATTGTTTGCGTCAACCCGATGAACCCCGGCGTGAAGGCCGGCCGCTGCGAGTTGTATCGCGAAGACCTGTCCGTGAAGTATGCCCGAGGCATGATGCACTTCTACGACGAGATGACTGGCATCCAGGAGCGCAACATTCGCAGCCGCCTCATCTACCTCTTCAGCCGCAAGCCTTACTACGAATACCGCAACGGCGTGCGCCTCATCTCTCCCAAGACGCAAGAACAGATAGCCCGCATCTGCCGCGAAGAGGGCTGGACGGGCGAACTGCATTACGACGGGTGGGAAGAGGACTTCCAGTGGTAGCGGGGAGGAAGCGACGGCCCTACCGCTTCTTCACCAGATTGTCCTCCGAGTCCTCATAGTGGTCGGTTTTGTGGAAGATGCGGCTGATGCCTCGCATCTGCACCTTGACGTGGTCGACGAAACTCTGCCAGAGCGACTGGTTGCCGATGGTGCCATAGCCGGTGATGGCGCGACAGCGGCCGTCGCGCACGAACCTTATCTCACCATATTTCTTCAAGGCCAGCGCCATCGAGCCGTCCTCGCCGCGTATGATGTCCACGCGATAGGGTTCCTGGCGACCGTAGTCGGCATTGTAGGCAAAGACGAGGCCGCGCACCGAGAGTTCCGGCCGCTTGAAATGCTGAATCCAGAGGAACAGGTCGCGCGCCATCTCAAACATCTTCAGCCCCAGTTTCGAGTGGTTCTCGTCAGGGAAGTAACTCCACGTGGCCGAGACGCACGAGACGCCCGGCTTCAGCAGTTCGTTGAGCATCAGTTCGTAGTACTGCGGCGGATAGATGGTGTCGCTGTCCACGTCGAAATAGAAGCGTCCGCGGGCATGCTGCAAGCCGCAGCGACGGGCGTAGCCGCAGGAGTGCTCATACTCCGTATAATAAGGTATGCCCGACTGCCGGAACACCTCTGCCGTGCGGTCCTTCGAGTCGTTGTCCACGCCGATGATCTCCACAGGATACTTGCAGCGAATCTCGCTGAGCGCCCAGAGGCAGGCCTGCAGGTGGGTCTCCTCGTTGTAGGCAATCACCACGATGCTGGCCAGCGGCTCGTCGCTCTGCAGGGCAGCCAGTCGCTCGCGCGTACCTATTATAATATCTTGCGGCACCTCGCTAAACGGTTTGCCGTAGATCGTCTGATATTTTTCGTACCACGCCATAGTATAGAAATATTTTTGCAAAAGTAATAAAAATATTTCAAAACATCAATTTTTAGCGGGATAATTTCAAGGAATCGCATTTTGTTGCGATTTCTTGCCACTATTTAAGAAATTATGCTTATCTTTGCACCGAAAATCCCAATGTATTGCGATTATGACACAACAAGAAATCGGCATGGCCGTCAAAGAAAAGCGAAAAGAACTGGGCATTAATCAGCAGACGCTTGCAGACCTGGTAGGAGTTGCAGTCAACACTGTCGTTGCCATAGAACGCGGAGCAGGCAATCCCAAACTGGCCACACTGCAAGTAATCCTCGACACCATTGGACTGCAGATCGACATTAACCCTAAACAATTGGAGTATGAGACGATGTAAGGTATATGTACACGATGTGGAAGCAGGCATTCTTTTGGAAACAGACAGCAGAGAATATGTCTTTGCATATCATGACAACTATCATGGTGAACCGGTATGCCTGGCTATGCCTGTACGCAGGAAGCCATACCGCTCCAATCACTTATTTCCCTATTTCTTCAATATGCTTTCCGAAGGTTCCAATCGCCAGATCCAGTCAGCACTGCTACATATAGACGAGAATGACGATTTCGGCATCATGCTGGCAACAGCCCAATATGACACCATCGGTGCTGTAACCGTTAAACCCATGTGACTATGCTTGAACTTCATCTCTGCCCTTCAACTCTCCGAGAGGGTTATGACACTTATTCACCTACAGCAAGAAACCTGCTATTTGACGGCAGGAGCGTTTCACACTTGCTGGACTTTGACAGCCCAAACAATGACAGCGCCAACAATGAATCCTACCTGAAGAATATCGGGCGCATCTCTCTTTCCGGCGTGCAGCCAAAGGCCAGTTTGGTCGTCAATGCCGAAAACAAACTGGCAAAGCCTGCCGAAAACGAGCGAGGAACGTATATTCTGAAGCCTGCGCCATCTTCATACGTTCTTCTGGAGCGCAAATACTGCCCTGCGAATGAGCACCTGACCATGCAACTGGCCTCTCAGGTATATCACATTGAAACAGCGGCCAATGCGCTCTGCTTCTTCCGAGATGGCGAAGTTGCATACTTATGTAGACGATTCGACGTAGGTCCCAACGGAACGAAATTTCAGCAAGAAGACTTCGCATCATTATCGGGCCTTACCGATGCCAACGGTGGAAGTGACTTCAAATATAGCAACTTGAGTTATGAGGAATGTGCTGCCATCATACGGAAATACGTCAAGGCGGCACCGGTTGATATCCTGAAATTCTTTCGAATGATTATCTTCAACTATCTGACCCTCAACGACGATGCTCACTTGAAGAATTTCTCACTCATCAACCGTGGTAACGGAGAATATCGCCTGTCTCCAGCCTACGACCTCATCAACACCAGTCTTCACCTAAGAATGCCGCGAATTTTTGCTCTCGACAAAGGGTTGTTTAAGGAAGGCATGCAACTGTCTGACACAAAAACAGTCGGAAGGGAAGATTTTGAAGAGTTCGGTCGTCGCATCGGTCTCTCAGAAAAAATCGTCAAACGGGAACTCGACGCCTTTGCCGCCGAGCAGCCTTTAGCCAAAAACCTGATTGACCGATCATTTCTCTCAGAATCTTTAAAGCGCAGTTATTGGCTATCATACAACTACCGGCGGGTGACATTGACATTCGGCTAAGAGGTTGTCGTCGTAAGAGACTCAAACAACTGCTTCCACTGTGGCATGACGCGATCGGCGGAATAGCGCTGTGCGGACTCTATGGCCTGACGCCCCATCTGCTTGCGCAGTGATTCGTCCTCTATCAACTGGCAGACACGATCGGCAAAGACCTGAATGTCTCGATCCTTGACCAGGAAACCATCAACGCCATCGGTAATGATGCTACAGGGGCCATCGCCCTCGAAGGAGACGACAGGCAGACCGCAACTCATGGCCTCTGGGATAACCAGGCCAAAGGGTTCCCACTTAGAAGTCAGCAACAAGATAGAACTCCCGCAATACTTTGAGAAGATGTTGGCGACTGGCGGAAAGACATTCACGCCCTCAACGCCACGACACTCTGACTCTTGCTCCCCCTCCTCACCATAGATGTCCAGTTGCCAGTCAGGACAACGCTGATGAATGATGCGCCACGATGCTATCAAATCCGCCACACCTTTCTGCTCTGCCAACCGTCCGACGAAGATAATGTGCCTGAGAGTCTGTTCGCTATACCTGCCTAAGGGATTCAGATGGACGACATTTGGAATCACCCTCACCTGAGGATAAGACACACGCCACTGCTGTGCATCGCTTTCAGTCAGCGACACAATAGAATCGACATACTTTAGCAACTGATAGCGACAACGGATATCACGTCGATGCAGCCAGTTCATAGCAGGAAAATCTATCAGATGATCGTAGCCCCCATGCGATTCAACCACCAAAGGTGTCTTTCCTTTCAATCGCAGAAGCAGAGAGAGTTCACCTGTTGTAGTTGTTACAATCACATCTGGGGCTATAACTTTCAACGACTGTTTTAATGACTTGAGCAACTTGCACTTGCGTTTCCAGCCTTCCCACTGACGACGCAACCCGCGATACTGGTACTGAACATGCAGGCGTATATCCAAGTCAATATGATGTACATTGCCATCCAAGGCAAACGAGACAGGGTGCTCACCCTGATTATAAGTGAGCAGATACACCTGATGCCCATCAGCATGAGCCAACAGATTCATCTTGTCGACCAAGATACGCTCTACGCCGCCTTTTGTGGCTACGGTCGGGTAAACATACACAATCTTCATCACTGATGCTGATTTATCAACGTGCAAAACAAATCCATCCATTGGCGCATTACTGCATCCTGCGAGAAACGCTGAATATTTCGCCTGGCATTAGCGCCAAGTTCCTTTCTCAAAGAGACATCTTCTATCAGCCGACAGATGCCATCCGCCAGAGCCTGCGGATTCAGATACTCGACCAACAAGCCATCTTCACCATCACGAATAATGTTACGCGGACCATGAGGGGTGTCAAACGACACACAGGGCACACCGCAAGACATTGCCTCGAGCAAGACCATAGGGAAAGCCTCATAGCGTGAACTCATGACCAGAATGGAACTCTGCAAATACTGCTCCATGATAGCATTGACTGGTTCGTGAAGCAAAATACTATTGCTCAAATGACGTTGCTGAATCCACCTGATGACATCATCATGCAATTCGCCAGACCCATATACATTCAGCGTCCAGTCCGGATGACGCTCATATACCTCTTGCCAGGCATCAACCAGGTAGTTGTAACCCTTGGCATCATTGTAGCGCGCAACCATCAGCACTTGTTTATTCTCAAGCGAACTGCATCGCTCCGGAATCTGAGGAACGGCATTGGGAATGACAAAAGTCTGCTTGGCTTCCGTCCAACTGTCCGCATCTTGCTGGGTCAACAACACCATAGCATCCAGACGGGAAACCTTTCTGTTGACACGCCAACGTATGCAATAAGCCACCAAGCGATGGAGCGGCCCCTTTCTCTCCATCACATTCAGACTCCTCACATTGGCCTTAACACTATGGGCCTCGCCAATCTTCACACTACCGTCATGGATGCTGGTGATGAAGTCAATGCTACGCCCCATAGCCGTAATCACAATGTCAGGATGCAGCATCTGGAGTGTTGAAGCCAGTTTCCTCTTATATCTGCGGATGAGGGTGAGATAAGTTATCAATCGTCTGAGGCCATGCTGGCGATACTGGCTGTTGAAGTCGATGCCCATATCTATGTGCTGCACTCTCTCATCGAGTGAGAAAGACAACTCCCTGCCCATCTGCGCCTCTGTGACAATGGTGACCTTATAACCATGGGTAGCCAAATAATTAGCCTTCCCCACGATTACTCTGTCAGCCCCACCTTTGATAGTGATTTCGGGATATATATATAAGATGTGCATTATCTTGTTGGCCACCTTCACTAATTTTGTGCAAATGTAGCAAAAATATTTGTATTATTCAACTTTTCTTCGTAATTTTACAGAAAAAACACAGTGGTATTGTTCAAAGACAAGTGACCATGGAGACTAATGCCTAGCCTTCCCCATCATCTTTATCAGCCCAACCGACAGACGGGGTGGCAGAATGCTCAGTAGTTTATACCCCCAGCAAGACAGACCTGTATATCGCAACGTCGACCACACAGATAAAGGCGAATGCAGGAAATTGCGCAGTTCCAAGTCCGTGACCTTGGGGATTATGCGATGCTGCCTTTCCAAGACATACAGAATAATATAAAAGTCCGTTTTCAGAACACATTTCAGCCAATGCGAGAAATAGGGTTTCCCTCGTAGCCGTTTACAACTATACTTGAGCGTATCAACAGTTGCCACATTACACAGGATCTCATCCTTGGGAATAACGTCACGGTCTTGAAATTTTGACAGAGTGTCTTTTCGGCATATATATGAATAGGTGATCTCTGGCATCAGAACGGCACGCGTGACATAGGTGACCAACTCATGCTTGAAGACCATATCCTCCCAATAATTTGTATTCACGAACTGCAAGTCGTTCTTGCGTATCAGATCTAAGTCCATCAGCACATTCCAGACATTGGCATTCAAGGCGCCATAGTTATGAAAGGCATAGGTGGCCAAAGAGTGGGGTTCCGTAAACACTTTCCGAGGTAACCGGAACAACACCTTCTCAGGTTCGGCGACAAATGCTTTTATTTGTTCATAAGAAGCCATGACAACCTCTGCATCATGCTCTTTGACTTGAGCCATCATCAAAGAAATAGTATTGGGGAGAATCAGGTCGTCGGCATCCAAGAAGTAGAGGTAACGTCCTTTTGCCTCCTTAAGCACACGATTTCGGGCAGCGCCTATACCTTTATTGAATTCTTGCGAAACGATATGTATGTCGCCACCTCGAGGATGCTCATGTTGCAATTGGCGCACCATATCGATTGAACCGTCTGTGCCACAATCATCCAAAATGAGGAATTCTATAGACGGATAATCCTGTGTCAAGGCTGACATGAGCGTCTCATGCAGATATTTCTCCGCATTATAGACAGGAATGGCAATTGTTACTTCATAATTCATGGTGCAAAAGTAACAAAAAAGTATAAAAACAGCAAATGTTTCAACTGTTATTTTACTTTTTGAACACCATAACGCTTAATCATAGGCTTCAGCATCCAAGCACAAAGGAACGGGGGCACTACTCCGAAAGTCCAATAGAGAATATTGTGGAAACGGCCAGACTTGGACGATATGATTTGCCAGAATGACATAGGATGACGCAAGGCATCGCGCACCTCCCGATTGGTGAAAGGCTCATCAAACTCATCGCGACGCCCCACCATCTCACAGGCAAAGGAGCACTGGAGCATCATCAGAATGGAGATGCGCTTCGAGTTGTAACTCTTACACATCAGTTCACGGCGGTTTTTCTTCTGGTTCAGCGCCTCAACGGCCAGCGTCATGTTACGACGACTAAGCACCTTTTTTCGCTTATGCTTATCGACACCACGTATATAATAGTGGTATGTGATATCGGGCAGAAGCACAGCCCGGGTGATATAGGTAGGGAGGTCGATGGTGAACGTAAAGTCCTCGCCATAGCCGTGCCCCACAGGGGTCACTTTCAGATTGTTGCGGCGGATGACATCGATATCTATCAGGTAGTTCCAGTTCATGCCCTGAACGCCCACATGGTAGACATAGTCAGCGTAGACATCCTCGTCTGTAAACACATGATGTGGATAGGGATAGGGCACGGTCTTGACCACCTCGCCATTTTCGGTAAAGATCCGGTCGTAACTGCCATAGACAATTTCCGCCTGATACTGCTGGGCCGTATTGAAGAGCAGTTCGATGGTGCTGGGCTCAATGACATCGTCGGCATCCAATGAATAGAAGTAGCGCCCCTGTGCCTCGGCCAGCATACGGTTACGCGCCTCACCGATGCCCATATTGTGGGGCTGGTGCAGAATGCGGATATCCTTGCCCCGAGGATGCGTCTGTTGATACTCGCCGATAATGCCTATCGAGCCATCCGTTCCACAGTCATCGAGTATCAGGATCTCAATACTGGGAAAAGTCTGAGCCAGCACTGAGTCCATCGTCTGACGGATGTATCTCTCCACATTGTAGACGGGTATTCCTATCGTCACCTCGTACTTCATGGGGCAAAGATAAACAAAATAAACAAATAAACAAACTTTTTATCCCATAATATTTTGATTTACAACAAAAATGTCGTAATTTTGCACAATAAATTTATTTTATCGGAATGAATATTCAAAAGTCGCTGCTTCTGTTCCGTGATAATAGAACTTTTCAATAACAATTACAATATAGCCTCAATGATTGTCTTGCCGTCGATAGGACGCAGATAAGTGAGGAAGATCTTACGCCCATTGGCAAAGTTACGAAAAAAGACTGTAACAAAAGACAGATTTTGGAAGATTAACGCAGAATGACCGTAAAATAAGGGCAAAACGGGGGAAGAACGGGGAAGTTCAAAAATGAGGGAAACGCAAAATTGGGAGGATTGGTGAAGGAGTTAGGTTTCTAAATCGTAACCCGAAATTAGCCTCGAAAAAGTGGCTAAACCACCAAGCGAAATGGGGCAGAACACAGCACTTCTCACCGTCTGTTTCTTATTCCGCAAACTGCTACATTTTGCATAGCGATGGATAACCCAAAAGATAGTAGTTTTGCAGCCAAAATTAAAAAGGAATAAGAAATGAGAAGTACATTCAACATTTTGTTCTACGTGAACAAGAGTAAGGAGAAGAACGGTGTGGTGCCTGTGATGGGACGAGTAACAATTAACGGCACTCAGAGCCAGTTCAGTTGCAAGAAAACTATTCCGCTCGATATGTGGGATATAAAGGGCAACTGCGCCAAAGGACGAAGCAAGGAGGCCTTGCAGATCAACCGCGAGTTGGATAATATCAAGGCACAGATCATTAAGAATTATCAGCACCTGTCAGACCGTGAGGCTTTTGTGACGGCAGAGATGGTGCGTAACTCCTATCAAGGATTCGGCAACGAATATGAAACATTGCTGAATGCCTTTGATAAAGACATCGCCAGTCTAAAGAAGCGAGTCGGAAAGGACAGGGTGGCAAGTACGTTGTGGGCTATGCAACGCTCACGAAATGATGTGGCTGAGTTCCTAAAGTCTAATCTTCATCGGACAGACATATCCATGCTGGAACTTACCCCAGAGTTCATCAAGGACTTTGCTGCCTATCTAAGCACAGACCGAGGACTCGCCAATGGAACTATCTGGCAACGCTGTATGTGGCTGAAAGGTGTCGTTTTGAGGGCACACTACAATGGCAAGATACCCCGACTGAAGGGAATGGATTTCGATAATCAGTCAGCCTATGCACGAGGGTTGATGATTCATAGTTCCCGCTGGGTAGATAATTGGTGCTGGAAAGAATACATTCCCCTTCATCGTGCAAGTAGCAAGGGATGCGTAACCGT
>JAFUUL010000002.1 GCA_017483805.1 Prevotella sp. | reverse complement strand
GCCTGTAGCTAGCGTTCATCCTGAGCCAGGATCAAACTCTTCACTGTAAAATTTTTCTTTTGTTCGTCTGACCAGAATGACTATCCTTCTTAATCCTTATTACAAGAATAATTGACGGTTCGTTTCTTCATAACCCAAGCACTCCCAGGCAAAAGCCCAAGAACGCTCGCTTCTTGTACTACTTCTATCTGTCTATGTAAGTCTTTCAAAGAACTCTCTTGCTGTTTTGCGGGTGCAAAGGTACGACTTTTCTGCGAACCGCCAAAACTTTTCTGAAGATTTTTTCTCTTTTTATTCACTTTTTCTTTCTCTCTTGACTTAAATCAAAGGCGCAAACCCCATTACACCTTATTAAATATATGCGCGCGCGATGCGAAAGAGTGCCATCACGACACTCTGCAGGCAAGCCCTCGCAAGAATAAAAATCACTGGCGCACGCGATTTTCCTTTCTGATTCCTTGGCTGTTTCGAAAAGATTTCTTACCTTTGCAGCCTAAAGTCACATCAATTATTAACTACTATTTCACAATACTAACAAAAAAAAACGACTAAAACGAAGAAACGCATCTAACTTAGACTAGAACGTGCCACGTCTGGCTTCACCACTAAGACTGGGAGGTAAAGAAAAGAGGTCCGCAGACGGGCACAAAAGAAAACCTACAAACTAACAACTACATGCGCTGGCGGACCGGAAGGCGCACTATTTTATTACTAACAAACAAGCAATAATGAAGAAGAATCTACTTAAATCGCTGTTCCTTGGTGCCTTGATGGTACTGAGTGCAACGAATGCTTGGGCAGGCGACAAGGCTGTTGTAAAATACAGTTTTGACGATGCAAATAGTCCGGCATTAACGGCTGGCACTAGAGCCACGCTTGACTACACGCATACTTCTGTAATTAGCAAAACCCCGTTCCTGAACATTTGGGGAGCCAACAACAGTAATGGTGCTACGAACATCTCACTGGGTGACACAGACCTTAGCGGTGAGACATGGACACTTCAGTTTGATTGGGCAGGCTACAGTGGCTGTAACGGAAAGACTGGCCACACCTATCTGAAAGCAGGTGACACGAACCTCTTTGACATTGTAGATGCAGCCGGTTGGGGAGCGACCTTCACACTCAATTACGGTGAAAGCAATTCTACAGCACTGAATGTTTACCCCTGCAACAAGGACACTCGTATCTCCGCAAAGACTGCCGATGTATACAACACGGCTAATTATTGGCTTCATTTTACAATTGTTGGCAGTACAGATGGTGTCAAATTGACCATTGCCCCATCAAATGGTGGCGACGCTGTGCTTACGGATGCTGTGCTTTCCAGCACAAATGTCAATCCTACGACAATTGCTATCAATCCCGGTTCTTGCGGAGCGGTAGGTATCGACGAATTGTCATTAACATATTACGTAGAGGGCGAAGTCATTCAGACTCCTATCGCTGCCTACACAAAAGTTGACGGCATCAGCCGAACGATTACTGCTACTTGCGACACAGAAGGTGTCACGATCCAGCACTCGACTGACGGCACCACCTATGAGGACGGTGCTTCCGTAACGGTTTCTGAATCCGGCAAGGTTTATTTCAAGGCTGTAAAAGGTACATCACAATCAGACGTTCTGGAATTTGATGTCGTTGCTGGCGAGGCAATCATCCTGAATGCGCCTGTAATCAACCGTACATCTGACACATCAGTTACTATCTCATCTGACCAAAGCAAGTTGCTTTTGTCGCCAACGGCCACTATCACCTATGAATATGGTACAGAGAAGGGGTCTTTCACTGGTGAAAAGACTCTGACTGTGGCTGCAACTGATTCAATTAAGGCTTATGCAGAAGCCGAAGGCTATACTACTTCTAGCACCACTAAACGTGCAGTTGCCCTGTTCCCATCATTAACTTTCAAACAGACTGAGAATACGGCTACTAACAAATCCACCGCAGGTGCTTTTAGCACTGAGACCATCACTGCATCAGAGCGCACCTATGCTGCATACATCATTAATGAGGAGCAGTGGGGTACCAATATCTATCTGCAAACTGAAGGCTGGGGCATCAGAACTGGTGGAGACTGGTATGTCAACACCAACGATGAAGCCTGGATGCTGTTTAAGGGTCTGAAAAAAGGCGACCTTATTGTTGTCAACATCACTGTTGGTGCCACCAGCATGGTCAATGCAACCTATAGCGAGGAATACACCTATGGAAGAATGTATGCCTACACTGTTAGTGAAGATGGCGATGTAGAACTTGGATTCAAGAGAGCAAGCGCCTCTGAGAACAATTACTTCTATGGCATAACCACCTACACTCCGATGACCGCCGAAGAGATTGCCGTGAACAATGCTCTTATTGCACTTAACGCCCAGATCGCTGCCGCCGAGGCCCTGCTGAACAACGAGGCTAACACCAAGGAGCGCGAGACTCTGACCGCTGCCATCGAAGCCGCTAAGGAGAAGAAGACCTCAACCGATGCAACTGAGATTAATGCCGCCACAACAGCCCTGAAGGCCGCTGCTGACGCATTTGTCATTGCCAATGCAGAATTCCCCTATCAGAAGTACCTCGTGCAGAATATCGCATCGAAGAAGTACTGGAGTGCAGGCAACAGTTGGGGCACACAGGCTTCACTCGTTGAACATGCTGAATACATCAAGTTCAACCCGCTGGCCAACGGCAACTATCAGTTGGAGTCGCAGGTGAACAATGGTGGTACCAGTTACTACTTCAATGGCGACTACATGGACAATGGTTCTCCCATTGAACTGACCATCGCTAAGGTAAGCGAGGGCAAGTACACTATTGCCGCTGGTACGAACTACTTCGGATGGGACGGCACTACGACTGTCCTGGGCAAGAATCTTGACGCAAACAGCGAAAACGCCCTCTGGACGATTGTTCCTCTGGATTCTGCCAAGGCTGCTTTAGCCAACGCTACTGCTGAGGCTCCCATGGACGCTACATTCCTGATCGAGGACCACGACTTCGGCCGCAACAACCGTTATTCGAGCAAGTGGACTCTCGATGCCTCAAACAAGAACATCTCTGGCGGAGAGAACAATTCCGGTAGCATCGGCAACAACTGTGCCGAGTCCTACCACTCTGCATTCACGCTGAAGCAGGTTATTGAGAATGTGCCTAACGGCCTGTATAAGATGACCGCTCAGGGCTTCTATCGTCAGGATGGCTCCGACAACGAGAACCTGCCATACTTCTACATCAACGATTCTACAAAGACGTTCCCCCTGAAGACAGGATCTGAGAACTCAATGACGGACGCTTCTGTATCGTTCTCAGCAGGCAACTACACCATCGACTCGATTAGCGTAGTTGTGCTCAACGGTACAATCACACTGGGTGCCAAGAACACCAACACCTCGGTTTGGGCTATCTGGGATAACTTCGTATTGACCTACTTTGGTCCTGTTGAAATCGACATCACCGAGTATGTTGCTGCATACGAGAAGGCTCTGGCTGCTGCCAACGAAAAGGCCGCTGCCAAGATGAACAAAGATGCCAAGGCTGCTCTGGACGCTGCTATCGCTGCCAACAGTGAGGTTGACAAGACCAATGCCGACGCACTGATTGCTGCTACCACCGCACTGAGCAATGCAAGTTCTGACGCTGAAGTCAGCATTGAAGCATACAAGTCGGCTAAAGCCGCTCTTGACGGCATGAAGAATGTCATCGACGGAACTAATGTATACACTCAGGAGGCATTTGAGACCTACAACAAGATCTACACCGACAAACTGGCTGCTTACACAGAAGGAACTCTGGCCGACGCTGACGCAAAGGCTATTGAGAATCCTGAAGCCGTAACAGGTTGGCGTGCTGCTAACATTGTTGACAACTTCCTGCTCAGCGCATGGGATACTACTGCCGATGACTTTGCAGGTGGTTACTACATCAACACATGGTCAACCGAGGGCAACAACGACGGTTCTGAATTCAAGGTTCCGTTCTTTGAGTACTGGACTGGCGATGGTGATTCTCTCGGCGAGAAGACCCTGACCGCTACCATGAGCAATCTGGAGGCTGGCGATTACGACGTGACCGCTTGGGTACGTGTACGTATTAAGAATGGTGCTGAGGCTCCTGCCGCTGGCATCATCCTGCAGGCTAACGACGGTGAGGCAGCCAATGCTTCCGACGGTGCTCAGGTTGGCACTTCTCAGTTCTATCTGAAGGAAGTTGCCGCTAAGGGTACTGTTGCCGAGGACGGCGTGCTGAAGATCAAGTTCATCGTCGCTGCCGACAACAACATCTCTTGGCTGTCGTTCAAGAACGTGAAGTTCGAGAAGAGCCAGCCCAAGTTCACTGTCAACGAGGTTGTGAACGACCAGATCGTCCGCACTACCGAGGGTAAGGCAGCACTGGGAACAACTGTCAAGGTGCCTTATCGTCACTACAATGTGGTGGATGGCAAACTCTACAGCAAGGGTGTCACCAACAAGGAGTATAACTACTCGTTCACTCTGAATGAGAACAATCAGGTGGAGAACATCACCGGTTACACTGCCACTGGCACTCAGGACATCGTGTTCCTGGCCGAGGGCGAGGACATCGAGGGCCTGACTCCCTGCAACAGCGCCAACACCGCTATCCGCAGTTCTAACTCTGCTTCTGCATACGCCGCTGAGGCAGACGTAGAGATCGTGAAGTTGCCTGCCGGAACCTACAAACTGACGGCTGCCATCTACGACTCTGCAAAGACCCCCAACAGCATGTGGTACTTCATCGCAGGCACTGATACCATTGCCAAACTGAATTGCACTAACGTGAACTATCAGGAACTGTCTTCCGACAAGTTCACGCTCGAGGCCGAGACCAGCATCCTGCTGGCCAAGGGTGGCAGCAACACCCAGGGTCTTGACCTGGTTTACATCCAGAAGGTTGAGGCAGAGACTCCCGTCTATGCTTACACCGTTAACGAGAAGGTTGGTGATGAAATCTTGCGCACCACCACTGGTACTGCCGACAAGGCATCTGTAGTGAAGGTTGCTTACCGCCACTACAATGTGCTGGATGGCAAACTCTACAGCAAGGGCGTCACCAACAAGGAGTACAACTACTCGTTCACTCTGAATGAGAACAATCAGGTGGAGAACATCGTTTACGATGCCACCGAGATTGAGAATGTAGTATTCCTGAAGGAAGGTGAGGACATCGAGGGCTTGACGAAGATCACCACTGGCAACTCGGCTATCCGCAGTTCCAACTCTGCTGCAGGCTATGCTGCTGAGGCTGACGTGGAAATTGTGAAGTTGCCTGCCGGCATCTACAAGTTGACCGCTGCTCTCTATGACTCGGCCAAGACTCCTGACAGCCACTTCATCTTCAAGGCTGGTGAGACTCAGATTGCTGATCTGAACTGCACCAATGTGAACTATCAGGAACTGTCTTCTGACGAATTCACGCTGACTGCAGAGACAGCCATTCTGCTGGCTAAGGGTGGCAGCGCTACTCAAGGCCTTGACCTCGTCTACATCGTGAAGGTTGGTGACATCGACACTGGCATCAACACGCTGAAGGCTGAGATCGAGAACGGCTCTGTCTACAACCTGAACGGTCAGAAGGTGCAGAAGGCTCAGAAGGGTCTCTACATCATCAATGGCAAGAAGGTCGTGGTGAAGTAATTTTCGAAACACCAACTTCTCCCCTCGGGAGGAGAATACTCCAGAAGAGCCCCTGTCGCTGCGTGCGGCGGGGGCTCTTTGGGTTCTCTCCCCCCCAGAAAGTTTTTTTCTTCAAAAATCTGTCACATCTGTCACTTCCCCTGTGTTTATCGGGGTTTCAGTGATGACAGATGTGGTGACAGATGTGATAGATGTAACACATTTTAACCAAATTTTGGCCGATTTCTACCTAAAAATTGACAAAACAGGAGCCGAATTGTTTGGACGAGAAACAAGTCACTGCAGACGAGGGAGCGATACATTCCAAGCATCGGAACATTTTGTTCCAAGGCCTGGAAGATTTTGTTCCAAGGCCTGGAACATTTTATTCCAAGGCTTGGAACATTTTATTCCAAGGCTTGGAAGGTTTTGTTCCAAGGCCTGGAATGTTTTCTTCCAACGGCTGTTTTCCGTGGAATCTTTTGGTGGAGTCAGGGAATTGTTGTATCTTTGCACGAAATTGGAAAGATAAACAAATTCACTATACCACAGATGAAGAAACTACTGACACTCCTGAGCCTGGTGCTGATGGCCACGATGGCCGACGCAGGCAACGTGACACCTGAAGAGGCCCGACTGAAGGCCGAGTCGTTTGTAAAGTCGCATAAGGGCGGCAACAAGACCATGAGGCGCGTGGCCGCCGGCAGAGCCGTGACCACGACGACGACCGAGACTGCCAGCGAAAACTACTATGTGTTCAACGTCGGAGCGTCCGAGGGCTTCGTGGTGGTGAGCGGCGACGACCGCACACCCGCCATCCTGGGCTATGCCGACCAAGGGGCCATCGGCACCACTCTGCCTGAAAATATGCAGGCGTGGCTCGACGAGTATAACCGCCAACTGGACTTCCTCGACACACACGCCCAGGTCTCTGTGGTCCAGGCCCCCGCTCTGGACGAGCATCCATCCATCAGTCCGCTGCTGCAGACGCTGTGGGACCAGGACGCTCCCTACAACGACCTGTGCCCGCTCGACGGAAGCAGCCGCTCGGTGACTGGCTGCGTGGCAACGGCCTTTGCCCAGGTGCTCTACTTCCACCGCTATCCAGACAAGACCCAAGCCGCCATTCCCGCCTACACCACCGACGAGAAGAAAATCCAGGTGGCAGGCATCGGCATCACCACTATAGACTGGAACAATATGCTGCCCGCCTATAGCGGCAGCGAGAGTTCGGCAGAAAAGACGGCCGTGGCCCGCCTGATGCAGATATGCGGATCGGCAGTCGAGATGGACTACACCAGCAGCGCGAGCGCAGCCTCGTCGGCGATGGTGCCGGAAGCCATGAAGACCTACTTCGACTACGACGCAGCCACCCGAATCCTTGACCGCGAAGACTATCGCGCCAATGCCTGGCACAACCTGATCTATGCCGAAATAGCCAGTCAGCGGCCCGTCTACTACAGCGGCTCGTCGACGGGCGGCGGCCATGCCTTCGTCATCGACGGCTACGACCGCGACGGCTACTTCCACGTGAACTGGGGCTGGGGCGGCATGAGCAACGGCTACTTCCTGCTGTCCATCCTCGACCCCGACAGCAACAGCGGCATCGGTGCCAGTTCGAGCACCGACGGCTACAGTTTCGACCAGCAAGCCATCGTCGGTGCACAACCGAACACTGGCGTCACACCCACGGAAGAGGTGAAGATGGCCACCTATGACATCAGTACCGACCAGACCACCGTGGCGAAGTCCGCCAATGCCTACAAGGTGGTGTTCACGGCAGAGATGTACAACAATCTGCAAAATGCCTATACCTTCGACATTGCGGCAGGCGTCTACGACACCAGCAACCGTCTGGTCTACACAGAGCCCATCGTGTCATATAAACTCGATTCCGGCTGGGGATGGGGCAATCTGGAGTTCAAGGTCAACGTGCCCGCAACGCTGGCCGACGGCGAATACCTCATCATGCCCGTCAGCAGAGAGCAGGGCACAGGGGCATGGCTGCAGAACGCCAACTCCGACCGCTTCTTCCTCGCAGCCACCATCGGCAGCAACACGCTGACCATCGAGAAGCCGTCGACCAACCTCAGCGGAAGCCTGCAGTTAGGCTCCTCGCCCGAGCAAGGCACCAGCACGACGGTCAAGGCCACGATCCAGAACAACGGCACCTTCTTCAACGGTACACTCTACCTGCAACTGGACGGCGAGGACATCTGCGGCCGCGTATTCGAGTTGGAGAAAGGCCAGAGCGACGTGCTCGAGATGACCTTCACACCCACCTCGGCCGGAGAGAAGACGCTGCGCCTGGGCACCAAGAGGTGGGAGTACAACAACGGCACATGGAACACTATCTTCACCCCCGTCGCCTCGACCACCATCAGCATCTCTGCACCCAAAACCTACGAACTGAGTTTCTCTGACGGCAAGGTGACCAACGCCACAACCGGAAAGGTAATCAACAGCGACAAAGCCCACCTGCAGGTGACGGTGGAGAACACTGGCACGAACGACTACAACAACGATATTCGCACGATGGTGTTCTATAACTACAATAACGGCACCTACCGCTACTATAGCGCAGTGGACACCCCCGTCAGCATCGCTAAGGGAGAGAAGAAGGTGGTGAGCATCGACATCGACCGTCTGCAGGACAACGTCTACTGGTTCATCATTGTCTATAAGACCGACGGCGAATTCGTCGACATCAACGACATAGAGCGACGCTATGACGACCTTTACGCCTATCGCGTGGTAGTGCCCAGCGCCATCGCTGCCCCCATAGCCGACCCGACAACCACAACCGACGGCACCATCTACAACCTGAATGGTCAGAAGGTGCAGAAGGTCCGCAAGGGACTCTACATCATGAATGGCCGCAAGGTCATGATCAGGTAATCAGCGCGACTTGATCTCCAAATACTTGTTGATCACATCGACAGAGAGATTCTGCGGTGTGGTCAACAGTGCTTGTATGCCGTACTGGCGCAGGGTGCTGACGATAAGGCGCTGCTCGTAGGCAAACTTCTCGGCGATGATGCGCTGGTAAGTTTGGAGTGATGAGTGATGAGGGATAAGTGATGAGTGATGAGACGAGAACTCACGCAGTTCTTCGTCCTCGAAGAAGACCACGAGCAGACGATGACGCTGGGACAACTGGCGGAGATAGGACAATTGGCGGCGCAGGGCGGTCATCGAGGTGAACGAGGTGTAGAGGATGAAGAGCGAGCGGTGGGTGACGTGACGGGAGAGACCTGCCAGCAGGGCGGAGTAGTCGGTCTCGCCGAACTGGGTGTGCTCGGCATAGAGAGCCTCCTGCATGATCTGCATCTGCCCGGGCTGTCGCGAGGCGGGCACGAAGGTCTCAAAGCGGTCGCTGAAGGTGACGAGCCCCGCCTTGTCCTGCTTGTTCACAGCCACGAAGGAGAGCACAAGCGAGGCGTTGATGGCATAGTCGAGCAGCGTCATGCCCTGGAAGGTCTGCTGCATCATACGCCCCTTGTCAATGAGGTTGAATACCTGCTGCGAACGCTCCTCCTGATAGATGTTGACCATGATGCGGGGCGTGACGGAGACGGAGCGGCGGGCCGTGGCGCGCCAGTTGATGGTGCGGAAGTCATCGCCGGCCACGTAGTCGCGAATCTGCTCGAAGTCGGTATTGTGGCCAATGCGGCGTATGCGCTTGATGCCCATCTCAGTCAGGTTGTTGCTCATGGCCAGCAGTTCATACTGGCGCAGCATGAGATAGGAGGGATAGACCTTCACGTCCTGCGGCTCACAGCAGGTGAAGCGACGCTGCAGCAGACCGAGCCGCGTGCTGACGAAGACGCGCACCCGGCCAAAGCCGTAGACGCCGCGCTCCGTGGGGCGCAGTTGATACTTGATGGTGGTCTCGCCCTCGGAGCGGAGCGATGCCCGGAAGCAGACGTCGCGCCGCTGGAAGATAAACGGAATCTCGTCGATGACCTCAAGACTGACGGGGAACCGATAGGTGCTCTCCACGCGGATGCTGACGGGATTGTCGTCGCCATTGGAGAAGCGCTGACTCATGCGGCGTGAGGCCGTGATGCCCTTTCGCCGCCACAACAGCACAGCATCCGTCACCACCGCCACGACCAGCAGGAGCAGCAGGATGCGCCCGACGGTAAACATCGGACCCACTGCATAGCCTGACGCGATGGCCTGGATGACGACAGTCAGCAGATAATAGAAACGATTCTTCAGATACACAATTGTAGCGGCAGCAAACTATTCACTTATCACTTTTCACTTATCACTTACTTCGGTACTTCCACCTTCTCAATGAGTCGCTGAACGGCACGCTGGGGAGTGATGCCCTCCATCTCGGCCTCAGCAGTCAGGATGATGCGGTGCTGCAGGATGCTGGGAGCCACCTGGCGCACATCGTCGGGCGTGACGAAGTCGCGGTCCTGCAGCAAGGCATAGGCCTTCGAGGCCTGGAGCAGTGCCACCGAGGCACGGGGCGAGGCACCGAGGAAGACGGCCTTGCTCTGGCGCGTCTGCTGCACGATGCCTGCCATATAGCGCAGCAAGGCGGGGTCGACAAACACCTCGTTGAGCAGTCGGCGCAGTTCGATGAGTTGCTGCTTGGTGATGACCGGCTCGATGTCGTCGAGTGCCGTCAGACGCTGGTTGATGTGATGGCGCTCCAGGATGGTCACCTCCTCGTCGAACGAGGGATAGCCCATCGTGATCTTCATCATGAAGCGGTCGGTCTGGGCCTCGGGCAGTTTGTAGGTGCCCTCCTGCTCCACAGGGTTCTGCGTGGCCAGGATGGTGTAGAACTGTCCCATCGAGTGGGTCAGGCCGTCGATGGTCACCTGGCGCTCCTCCATCACCTCGAAGAGGGCGGCCTGCGTCTTGGCCGGTGCACGGTTGATCTCGTCGACCAGCACCAGATCGGCAAAGACGGGCCCCGGATGGAAGTCGAAGTCGGAGGTCTTGATGTTGAACACGTTGGTGCCCAGCACGTCGGAGGGCATCAGGTCGGGCGTGAACTGCACGCGGCTGAACTTGGCATCGATGAGCCGGGCCAGCAGCCGGGCCAGCAGCGTCTTGGCCACGCCGGGCACGCCTTCCAACAGCACGTGGCCATTGGCCAGGACGGCGGTGAGCAGCAGGTCGATGTTCTCGGTCTGCCCTACGATGACTTGTGAAATCTGCTGGCGCAGCAGGTCGATGCGCTCGGCAAATTGGGTGAGGTCGGTTCTTTGTTCTTCCATTATATACTATCGGTTATTTTATCCAATTCGGCAATCAGGGTTTTCATCTCAGGCTCGGTGACCACATGTGCAGGGTCGACGGCCATCTTCACATTGCGCAGCACGAAGCGCAGGTTGTCTGCATCCATGCCAGTCAGGCGGGCCAACTGAGCCGTGGTGTCCTGCTCGGTCTCGGCATCCATGATGTCGAGTCCCGTCTGGCGGCGTATCTCTTCGGCCGTGTAGGCCAGTTTCTTCTTCAGCAGCCCCTGGTGGTCGCCCTCCTGCCAGTAGAGCATTCCGATGAGACGTACAAACTCCAGGTTGCCGTTCTTGCGCTGCGGTATGATCGGTATGGGGCGCTGTCGGCGGCGGGCGGTGAAGATGCAGAAGCAGAGCACGCCCAGCACCGTCAGGTAGAGGGCCCAGCGCAGGGGTGGATGCTGCAGGAGCACGTAGAACGGCGACTCCTCGGCCATGACGCCGCTCTGCACATAACTCTCCAGACGGATGACGGGCAGGTGGGCCATGCGGTTCATCAGGCGATGAATCAGCACGGCACCATTGTCGTGGTTCAGCATGGCGTAGTTTGTCAGCAGCAGCGGTGTCGTGACGATGATCAGTTCGCCCTGGCCCCTCGGCAGGCTGAGGGCCACAGAGCCAGCGTCCTCCTCCTCCTCATCCCACCATTCGGCCAACGAGGCAAAGGGGAGCGAGTCGTTGGCGAGCGTGACCGTGCGGGAAATCATTTGTTCGTAGACCCACACGATGGAATCCTGCGGGTAGACGTCGTCGGCATTCCAGCGGATGGGCACCTTCTCGGGATTCCTGCCCGCCAGCCGCTTGATGCTGAAGTCAGACTGCCAAGCGAAGTCGAGGCCGAGCGTATCCTCCCAGGAGTAGAGGCTGGTGGTGGTAGCCACCAGCACCACGTGGCCCTCTTCGGCCAGCGAAAGGAATTCATCCAAGTCGCTCCCGCCCAGCACTTCATTCGACACGATCAGCAGACCGTGCGGCTCGGCCAGCGTGCTGTCGCGCTGCAACTGCCAGAGTGTGCGCCGCTCCACGCTGTAGCCGCAGGGCATGGCGGCACCCATGACGCTGTCGAACACCATACAGCCGAAGGGCTGCGGATCGTCGTGGGCAAACGTGGGCGTCCAGTCGAAGCGACGCGGCAGGCGGTACTCGATGAGCACCACAGCCACCAGCATCAGCACGATGACGAGGACGAACTTGCTGCGGCTGCTCATAGGCTGTCACCTCCTTTCCCCATGACTACATCCTGCTGCGCCTTCATCTGCCGGAAGACGGCCTCGGTGGCCAGGAAGTTGCCATAGCGCACCAGCACAAACTGGCGCGTCAGTTGGCTGAAGGCAGGCTGGCCCACCTGCCGCATATATTGGCTGGGCGTCTTCGACGGCTGCCAGTCGATCTTTCCCTTCTCCTGCAGGTAGGACAGCGTCTGCAGATAGAGCAGGCGCACGGCCTGCCGGTAGTCCTCAGTTCTGAGGGCCTCAGTGATCTCCGCATCGAAGTCGACGCCATAGATAGTATCCTCCAGCACCTCATAGTCCATCCCTTCCTCGCTGCGGTCCTTGCTATAGAACAGTTGGCTGCGCTTGCGCCACAGGAACCATAGCAGGAAGAGCACCAGCAGCGCCCCCAGCACGATGAGCGTATAGTAGACCACATCGTTGTCGAGCACGGTGTTGAAGGTGTTGTTCACCCACTCGCTGATGACCGAGGCAATCCACTCCAGCAGGTTCTGGCTGCCGCCCACGATCTCGCGGTCGTAGTCGAAGCGGCTGTCTTGCTGCCAGGCGGCTATCTGTGTGCTGTCTATCTGGAGGGAGTCGGACATCTTCTTAGTTAAGAGTTAAGAATTAAGAGTTAAGAGTTAAGAGTTAAGAGTTGTCGCCTTCGCGAGTAAGAATTTAGAATTTAGACTTTAGAATTTTTGATGTATAACATCAAAAGTTGTCGAACTCGTCGAAGCGGTCGATGTTCTGGGCGACACCTACGCCGTCTATCTTGTCGCTGGCATGACCGTACTGTACCACCAGTGCCACGGTGGTGATGACGCCAGAGAGCAGATAGCCCAGGCACTGGATGACGCAGGTGATATACTCCAGGAAGGTGTAGAAGATGGAGTTGACGAACGTGCTATCCAGGTCGCTACCCAAGGTGAAGACCATCTTGACGATGAAGAGGATGTACCACGGCGCAAAGGTGAACGACTGGATGACGCTGGTCAGCAGGCTGAAGACGATGGAGATGGCCACGATGCCGCCCCACGTGGCAAAGCCCAGACGGAAGGACTTGCCGATAGCCTGGAAGGGATTGACCTCGTCCTCCATCATGTAGATGGGCTGCGAGAGCGACAGCGGGATGGCTACGGCCAGAATGGCCACATAGCCCAGCAGCAGCACGATGACACCAAGGCCCTCGTTGATGGCTATGCCGCCTCCCACAAAGAGGCCGAACACCAGCAGTACGGAGACGATCAGCAGGGAGAAGACCAGCATGTAGAAGGCCGCCCGCTTCAGACAATGGTAGAACTCGGGACGGAACTCGTCGGCGTGCAGATTCTGCAACCGCTGCGGCCTCACCAGGTAGAGACGGAAGAGGGCGTAGAGCATGGCAGAGAATACCACGTAGACCGCCATACCCACAATGACAGTGGCCCCCGTTGTCAGCATGAAGCGGATGAACCACGCATCGTCCGGTTCGCCGCCGCCTTCCACCATACCAAACAGCGACATATAGCCTCCCCAGAAGTGGTTGACAAAGAAGCCCAGCACCAGCGATGCCGGCACCATGAGGTAGGTGAAGTATTTCAGCAGCGTGCGCCAGTTCTCACGCAGGAAGGCAAAGGCGGCACTCAGTTTCTCCGAGAACGACCGCGTGACGTAGAGTTCAATCTTCGGTGGCTGTTGTTGTTCCATGATGACGTAGATAGGGTAAAACTATATAATAATAAATAATGAACGCGAGGGAGAGCACGATGATGCTGAGCCGCAGGGCATCGGGCCAGCCAGTATGGCGGGTGAAGAAACTCTCGATGAAACCGGCCACGACGAAGAGCGGCACGGTGCCCATCACAATCTTCAGACCGCGCTTGGCGCCACGACGGAAGGAGTAGAGCCGCGTGTAGGTGCCGGGAAACAGCCAGCCGTTGCCCATAGCCAGGCCAGCGGCTCCGGCCACGATGATGGCCGATATCTCTATGGTGCCGTGCAGCCAGATGGCCAGGGCCGAGTCCCACAGCAGCCCGTACTGGGCGAAGAAGGTCTGGAAGGCTCCTATCATCACGCCATTCTGGAAGAGGATGAAGCCGGTGCCGAACGACGTGAAGATGCCCATCACGAAGGCGACGAACGACACGTAGATGTTGTTCATCGTGATGCCGACGAACATCGCACCCTCTGGCGAACCGTCGTAGACGGCCATCGGCTCGCCCTTCTCTATGTTGTCGATGGTCATCTCCACATAACTGTCGCCCAGGATGAGACGCGAGAACTCGGGATCAATCAGTTGCGACACCATGCCCACCAGGGCACTGAAGAGGAAGATGGCAAACGACAGGCGCAGTTCGCGGCGGGCGTCCCACATGGTCTGGGGCACCTCCTGCGTCCAAAAGGTAAAGAGGCGCGTCCAGCGTTCCCGCTTGTTGCGATAGATGTTGTTGTGGATGGCCGACGCCAGGTTGTTCAGGTAGCGGTTGATGCGCGAATGGGGATAGTGCGTCTGGGCGAAGGCCAGGTCCGACGTCACGTCGATGTAGGCATCGGCCACCTCGTCGGGGGTGGAGATGGCTGGGGCTTCGGCTATGTTCTCATAGTCGCGCCACTTCTCAATGTTCTGCCTAATGAATGTGACTTCCTTCATCCGCTACTGTCTCATTGCAAAAATATGGCACAAAAGTAATACTTTTTTTCCACTTATCACTTATCATTTATCATTTATTTTGTACCTTTGCATCGAAATTCATCAAAAAGCAGTCAATCAGATGGCACAATCGGGCATCATCACCGGACAATATGTACGCATCGAACAGGCTACGGCCAGCGTGGGCGACCGCATCTTCGCGCAACTCATCGACTGGGTGGTCCTGCTGGCTTATCTGACGCTGGCCACCTGGGCACTGGTGGAGGCAGACGTCAGCGGGGCCGTCGTCGTCTATATCCTGTTTCTGCCGTTGCTGTTCTACACCCTCCTGATGGAGATCTTCAACCGCGGCCAGTCGCTGGGCAAGATGGTGATGAAGACGCGGGTGGTGAAGATAGACGGCTCTACCCCCACCCTGAGTGCCTATCTGATGCGCTGGCTGCTCTACATCGTCGACGGGCCGAGCATGAGTTTCCTGGGACTGCTCTGCATCATCTTCACCAAGAACAACCAGCGACTGGGCGACCTGGCCGCCGGCACCGTGGTCATCAAACTGCAGAACTACCGCAAGATTCAGGTCAGCCTCGACGAGTACGACTATCTGATGCAGAACTACACCCCGCGCTACCCGCAGGCCGCCGACCTGTCGCTGGAGCAGATAGAGATCATCACCCGCACCGTGAATACGCCCCGGAAGGACTTCACGGCACGGGTGATACAGTTGTCGCAGAAGGTGCAGCAGAAACTGAACATCCAGCGTCAGGAACTGACCGACATCGACTTCCTGCGTCGCATCCTGCGCGACTATCGCTACTACGCGCTGGAAGAGATCTAACTTTTAGAATTAAGAGTTAAGAGTTAAGAGTTAAGAATTAAGAGTTATGCTCGCTGCGCTGCGCGTAAGAATTAAGAATTATTTTTGCGAAGCCGATAATTCTTAACTCCTAATTCTTAATCGCGAAGCGATAACACTTAATTCTTAACTCTTAATTCTTAATTCTTAATTCACTTGAGATTGCCAAGTATGTCGCGCGTCAGTTCCTTGGTGATGGTGCGGGTGGCGGCGCTGGTGGCATTCTTCACCACCTTCTCCTTGGCCGAGGTGCGGCTCTTCGTCTTTTTGCCTGACACCTTGTTGCTCACCCACGTGCCTAAGAGCGTGGCGATGGTCGAGGTGACGGCTGTCAGGACGGCCTTCCATACCTTGCTCATAATGCCGGGCTTCTTCTCCTCTTTCTCGGCCTTTTCCTTCTTGGTTGTCTCTTCAGCCTCTTCGACCTCAGCCTGCTGCTGCGCTTCTTCTGCCAACAGCATCTCGTAGGCGCTCTCGCGGTCTACCATCGTGTCGTACTTGCCGTAGATGCCGCTCTGCTTGATGATGACGGCCCGCTGCTCGTCGGTGACGGCACCTATCTGACTCAGCGGGAACAGAATCTTGGCTCGCTCCACCACGCTGGGGGCGCCCTTCTCGTCGAGGAACGACACCAGGGCCTCGCCCGTCTCCAGGTTCATGATGGCCTCGTCGGTCTTGAAGTCGGGGTTCGGACGGAACGTGTCGGCGGCGGTCTTCACGGCCTTCTGATCCTTCGGCGTGTATGCCCTGAGGGCGTGCTGCACGCGGTTGCCCAGTTGTCCGAGGATGTTCTCGGGGATGTCCGTCGGGCTCTGTGTGATGAAGTAGATGCCCACGCCCTTCGAGCGGATCAGTCGGATGACCTGCTCAATCTTGTCGAGCAGGGCCTTGCTGGTGCCTTCGAACAGCATATGGGCTTCGTCGAAGAAGAACACCAGTTTGGGCAGCGGCAGGTCGCCCACCTCGGGCAGCGTGCTGTAGAGTTCAGAGAGCAGCCAGAGCAGGAAGGTGCTGTAGAGTTTGGGCTGCATCATCAGTTTGTCGGCAGCCAGCACGTTCATGATGCCCTTTCCGCCCTGTGTCTGCATGAGGTCCTGAATATCGAAAGCCGGCTCGCCGAAGAACTGGTTGGCACCCTGGGCCTCCAGTTGCAGCAGGGCTCGCTGGATGGCCCCCACCGATGCAGCCGACACGTTGCCATACTGCGAAGAGTACTGCTTGGCGTTCTTCGACACATAGTCGAGCATCGAGCGCAGATCCTTCAGGTCGAGTATCAGCAGTCCCCGCTCGTCGGCCACGCGGAACACAATGTTCAGCACGCCGTCCTGCGTCTCGTTGAGTCCCAGCAGGCGGCTCAGCAACTGCGGCCCCATCTGCGAAACCGTGGCCCGCATGGGGTGTCCCTGCTCGCCATAGACGTCGTAGAAACGTACGGGACAGGCCTGGAACTCCGGATTCTCAATGCCAAATTCCGGCAGGCGCTTCTCGATGAAACCGCTCATTTTTCCCACTTGCGAGATGCCCGAGAGGTCGCCCTTCATGTCGGCCATGAAGCAGGGCACGCCTGCCTGGCAGAATGTCTCGGCCATCACCTGCAGGGTGACCGTCTTACCCGTACCCGTGGCTCCCGCTATCAGTCCGTGGCGGTTGGCCATCTTACCTATAATACTCAGTGCGCCGTTCTGGCAGTGGGCTACGTACAGCCCGCGTTCGTTGTCGTACATATGCTTTTGTTTTTGTCATTTCCACTTTGCAAAGATACTAAATAATTTGCAATCCGTCATTCATAATTCACATTTTTTATGCCGCGGCCCGCAAATTTTCAATTCTCAATTTTCAATTCTCAATTTATTATAGTACCTTTGCGCTCGAAAAGAAATCTTAAACTCTAAAATAGGAAAAAGAATTATGGCATTTTTGACAAACGACAAACTGGTGATTGTTGGCGCTGCCGGCGCCATCGGTTCAAACATGGTCCAGACCGCCCTGATGATGGGTCTGACAAGCGAAATCTGTCTTTACGATATTCCCCTGGCAGCAAACGCCGTTGAGGGTGTGGCCGAAGAGATGCGTCAGAGTGGCTTCGACGAGGCCAACATCGTGGCCACCACCGACGTGAAGGAGGCCTTCACGGGTGCCAAGTACATCATCTCGTCTGGCGGCGCTCCCCGCAAGGCAGGCATGACCCGCGAGGACCTGCTGGCCGGCAACTGCAAGATTGCCGAGGAACTGGGCCTGAACATCAAGAAGTACTGCCCCGATGTGAAGCACGTGGTGATCATCTTCAACCCCGCCGACCTCACCGGTCTGGTGACCCTGCTCTACAGCGGATTGAAGCCCGGTCAGGTGACCACGCTGGCAGGTCTCGACACCACTCGTCTGCAGTCGGCTCTGGCCAAGAAGTTCGGTGTGAAGCAGAGCGAGATCAAGGGTTGCGCCACCTATGGCGGTCACGGCGAGCAGATGGCCGTCTTCGGCAGCCACGTGACCATCGCCGGTCGCAAACTGACCGACATCGTCGGCACGGCCGAGTTCCCCGCTGAGGAGTGGGAGCAGATGAAGACCGCCGTCACCAAGGGTGGTGCCAAGATCATCGAACTGCGCGGCCGCTCGTCGTTCCAGAGCCCTGCCTATCTGTCGGTGGAGATGATTCGTGCCGCTATGGGCGGTGAGGCCTTCCGCTTCCCCGTTGGCACCTATGTGAAGACCGACAAGTACGACCACATCATGATGGCCATGAAGACCACGATGACCGCCGAGGGTGCCAAGTACGAGATTCCTCAGGGAACCGCCGAGGAGAACGCCAAACTCGACCAGAGTTATGAGCACCTGTGCAAGATGCGCGACGAACTGGTCACGCTGAACATCGTGCCCGAGATCTCGAAGTGGAGCGAGATTAACCCGAACCTGTAAAAGGTAAAAAAGTAAAAAGGTAAAAAGGCTAGTCGCTGGCCTTGTTGAAGAGCCAGACGACTAAGCCCGAACAATACTTACACAACCATCGCAGGAGCGTCAGACCCGTATTGCTGTAGAAGAATCGGGCTGCACGCTCCTCTTTCTTTTTGTTGTCAAACACCTGCTTGTTCACCAGCGCAAAGGGACGGCCCGTGCTGATGGCCTCGGCCGCATGGCTGGCGGTCAGGAAGGCGTAGTAGATGCCCTCGAAGGTCAGCCGGTTGGGGAAGCCGCCGGCATCGCCTATCAGGATGATGCGGTCGCGGATGGGATAGTCGATGCTCTGGGGAATATAGGCACCCAGCGCCTTCAGGTCGGGACAGCCCATCTCGTTGAGCACGCTGCGGAAGGTCTCCGGTGTGGTCACCCCGTCGCCGAAGCCCTGCACGTCGTAGGCCTCGTTGGGGAAACTGTAGTAGTAGCCCTGCTGATACTTGCGCGACAGGTTGCCCACCACGGCGTTGTCTGCCGACTTCGGCCCATACTGCTCCATGCAGAGGATGCCGTGGCTGGACTTGGGGTTCAGGTATCGCCTCACGCGGCTGTTGGCACCGTCGGCACCCACCAGATAGTCGCAGGCTATCTGTCGGCCCGACTTCAGCGTGACCACTATCTCGCCGTCGCGCTCCTCGATGGCCGTCAGGGCCTCGTTGACAAACTGCCCCCCACTCTGCCGGTAGGCCTCCAGCAACTGGGCGTCGAACTGCCGGCGCTTCACGATACGCAGTTCGCGTCCCATCTGGAAGTCGAGCACCTGCTCGCCCTCGATGCAGAGTTTCAGGCGGTGCACGCTGTTATAGTCGTACTTAAACTCAGGCAGAAGCCTGCCCAGCAACTTGTACGACCGTGGTGTCAGTCCACCGCCACATATCTTATCACGCGGGAACACTGCACGGTCCACCACCATGCAGTCCACCCCCTTCTTCCTGAGCAACAGTCCGCAAGTGCTCCCTGCCGGTCCTGCGCCCGCTATCAATACTTTCACCTTTTCCATTTCGCCTGCAAAGTTACGAAATAAGGGGGATATAAAAAAGAAAAAACTGTTTTATTTGGAATATTGTGAGGTGCTTGGAGGCTCCAAACCATCTCAATGTGACTTTTCTTTGATTTCCCTTTTTGGTTTCGCGTTTTTTTATTACTTTTGCACATAACAAAATGACAGAGCAAGAACATTGGCAATGGCAGGAGCCAGGCGGAGCATGGAAAGGCGCAGGGCTGTATCACGTCACACTGACGGTTACTGACCGTCAGCCGATGCTGGGCAGGCTCATCACACCAGAAGGCAATCCGGCGAGAGCCAGGGTGGTGCATACAGCACTGGGCGATGCGTTGGTGGAGTGCCTAATGAGCATACCCCGCCATCATGCAGAGGTGCAGGTGCTGCATTTCTGCCTGATGCCCGACCATCTCCATGCGGTGCTGTATGTACGCCGCACCATGCCCAAGGGCATCAGGACGGTGGTGAGGGGGTTCTGGCAGGCCGCAAAGAAACTGGGGAGGGCTTGTTCGCAGCCAGGGTCTTCTTTTGTTGTCCCGAATGACATTCGGGAGAAACTCAAAGAAGAGAGCCACAGACTGGAGGACACGGCTGCTGCCTTGTGCGGACAGATAGGCGAGGAGGCCTATTACCAGATAGAGCCAGTTTTCAAGGAGATGCCCTTCATCCGCCCGATGGCACGCTACTCACAACTTCAGACCACAATCCGCTATATCGATATGAATCCGCAACGGTTGGCTACAAAGCGCTTGAAGCCTGGCTTCTTTCGTGTGCAGAAGGATATTGAGATTGGCGGGCGTAAGTATGACGGTGTGGGGAATGTGGCGTTGCTGATGGAGGCTGCCTACGCCCCTGTGCACGTCAGGCATCTATGGGTAGAGCAAGCCTTACACGGCGATGCTCAGGAGTTGCGCACCTACAAGAATGCCTGTGTGCTGAAAGCACGTAAAGCGGTGGTGATGGTGTCGCCCTTCATCTCTCCCGATGAGAAACAGGTGATGCAGGTGCTGATGCGAGAACGACACCCCTTCATTCTTTTGACCAACAACGGTTTCCGCGACTACTACAAACCTGCCGACAACCTTTTCGATGCGTGTGCAAGTGGTCGTCTGCTCATTTTGAGTCCCTGGCCCTACGATGGTGGGAAACGGCACATTAGTCGTGCCGACTGTTTGGCTCTAAATAAAATGGCAGAAGAAATATGCGACCATCTTAATTGAACATTCCTTTTAGCAACAACTTTGAAAATAATATTCACTAAATATGTGAATTTCAAAATAAATGTCTATCTTTGCACCCAAATAAGTGGCGAAATACCAGAAGCGCATAGATACGCTGATGGCTGCCACACGCATAGAAGACCTGTTCGTTTTTAATTCTCTCAACTTCGAGGCACTCGAAAATGGATATTACTCCATCCGAACACATCCGGGAGATGTTCTCAAGGAAGAACTGGAAGCAAGAGGCATATCGCAGAAGAAATTCTCCGAGGTTCTGTCTATTCCTTATACTCAACTAAATGAGATTCTAAACGGGAAACGTCCGGTGACAACAGATTTTGCCCTCATGATGGAGGCGGCTCTTGGCATTAATCCCGAAATGCTTATCAACATGCAGACACGATACAATATGTCGGTGGCAAGGCAAAAGAAGCCACTTCTGGCAAGGCTAATTGACATAAAAAGAGCCTGTGCTGCTGTATTCTAATTAAGATCGCCGACCCTCACGGGCCGGCGACTTCGGTTTTTGCGGGCCGGCCTACTCTCACGAGCCGGCGGCCGAATGTGTCTTTATTAACAATTTAAAACTATAACTTTTCATGAGAAAAGTTGTCGCGAAGCGAGGAGTCGAACCTCTCAACATTGCCCACCGACTAGGCTGCTTTGCGTTGCTTTGAGTAATAATTCTGGGGCGCAAGGCGCTTGAGCCTGCGCCCCAGAAATTTATAGATGTTATTCTTCTTCGTCAACAAATCCCTCGCGGCTGAAGTCGCTAGCACCTCCGCCAGCCTCTTCTCCACTTGCACAGATGAATTTCTCGACGTTCACGTTTACCACCTTGATTGAAGGTGTTTCGTAATTCATATTTTTCATTTCTGTCTAGTCAATATTTACTTATTTAACTACAATCTTCTTGCCATTGTTGACATAGATGCCCTTCTTGGTGGGAGCAGCATTGAGTTTGATACCATCAATTGTGTACCAGCCCTCAACAACAGCGGCATTGCCCTCAACAACACGGATAGACGTTGTGCTACCGTCGGCTTCCTGCATATTGAAGATCACGCCACGAGCACCAGAGGTATACATTTCGGAAAGATCGGCATAGGCGGCAAACGGAACCACATTCCATGTGTTCGCAGATGTAATGCGAGCCCACTCTGAGCCTGTTGTTGCATTACGATAGTTACCCATGAGGAACCAAAGATAGCCATTATCTGCATTTGTAATTGCCTTCTGACCATAAGTACCGATGAACGAAGTGGTCTTACCACCCTTCTCTACAGAAACCGTTAGGTCAGCAGCCGAAGCAGGAGCAACAATAGTCTGAGTGCCGAAATCATAATCCTGATTAAGGTCGATAGCATTGGCGGTCTTCAGAACGATAGGCTTGTTAGCCTTCAGAACATCATCAGAGCCATTGCCACCCTTCATAGTCAACTTAAAGTCGACAATGATTTGATCGCTGGCATCTTTATGAGCGCCATTGAATACATTCACTATAGCATAGCCAAGAACCTTAGAGAGGTCTGCAACAGAGATGTCGAACGGCAGAACGAGTGAGTTCCAGTACTCTGCATCCCATGAACGGGCTTCACCAAGAGTCTGACCGCTACGGTTCGCGAAGTTCATCTTCACCTTAACCGGCTTGCCATTGTAGTTTGAAATGGTAGTTGCATCATTTGCAGCATCCTTACCGAGAGTGATTGAGGCATCACCCTTCACTTCGACGTCGCCAGACACATAAGAAGGATTGAAGTTGGTATTTGTGATAACAGGAACCAGAGCACCAGTATGGTTGCCGATAGAAATATTATTGTCCCATGTAAGAGTCAGGCCGAGAGTCGTACGATCGATGAGAGTTTGATCAGCCAACTGAAGGGGAGAGATTGTGACAGTCACCAAGTCGCCGTCCACTTCCTCACCATTACCATTTACGGTCTTAACCTTAGAGTTGAACAGGGTTGCAGTGTTAGGCTCGCTACCATAGAGAATAGTCTGAGGATTAGCGGTAATAGTGATATCAAACTTATTGATAGTCAGTGTACCAGTTTCATAGGTCAGAGTATAGTTAGCGGCTGCGGCAGCCCCTTGACCACTTTGATTCTGAACGGAAATAGCATAACCACCATTAACTACATCATTTCCTTCTGCTCTTGTTAAGACAGGGCTGACAGTGAAGAAGTTGTTGTCAGTACCCGATGTACCCTGAGATACCTGTGTATCACCATTATATACCTTATAGGTAAGAGCAGGATCAGCCATACCATAAGTCTTAACCTGATTATCAGGAACAATTCTCAGGGTAGCAGCAGTAACAGTGATTTCACCTTCTTCAAAGGTCTGGTTATCGGTGTCATAGTTAGCGCGAGCAGCCACCTGTTCCTCAGTATCATATTCATCAGCGGTATGTCCCTCAGGAATTTGTTGGGGAACAGGATTCGTTGCCCAAACGGCCTTGATGTAGTATGTCTTACCTGCCTGAAGAGTGGCGAGGTCATTAACCTGCGTAGTTGTGCAAGCCTGGTCTTCCCATACAGTAGTCGTAATGATACCACCAATTTCCTCTCCACTTACAACATTTGTCGTGACAACATTTGTCAGGTTGGGTTCGATGCCGAAGGTTGTCGATACTTCGTCAGAAGCAGTCAGAGCCAGTACACGCTTATTGATAGCGAAGTTTTCAGACTTCGTCTTAGGCTGTGACTGAGCGTCAACAGAGGCATAGTTTCCTTTACCAGTGATAGTAACGACACCCGGACCCACGTTCTTATTGTTTGTATAAGCAACAGTGTAGTCTTTATCCTTTACCAGAGTGTTATTATTGAGGGTCACAGTAATTGTGGGTTCTTTGGAAGTACCATCATAGGTGTAACCGCCTTGGGGGTAGTCCTGACCAAATTGAATGGTAGCAGCAGAGATGTCGGCAGCAGAGATAACAAAGTTGATAGACTTCGTACCAGTGTAGTTTTCATAACCTTGAACCTCAGAATTAGGAGCCACTGTAACCGTAGCCAAGCCAACGACAGTATTGTTATCATAAGAAGCCTTCAAGAAACCACTGATATCGTTAGCAGTCTGTCCAATCGTCCATTTTGTTTCAGGAGCAGGCTCCACAGCAGCACCCGTATAACCTTGAGCAGCGATTGCAGTAATGGCAACATCATTTTCAGACAGATCCTTAGGAGAAATAGTGAAGGTAGCGTTCTGTACATTTCCAGCAGCGGGGAAAGTGAAGTTACCGTTCTGAGCAGCAGTCAGCACGCCCACAGCACCATTCTGGCTCACGCTCTTGTTTGAATTATTATAATTCACTTCATAATCAGAAACTTCAAGAGTGTAATTGTGTGATTCTGCATCAAGACCAGTCACGGTCAGAACAGGAGTGATAGCCTCACCATAAGCATAGGTCTGGTTGGAAATAGATCCAACGGACACGCTAGCCAGTGTGCGCTTGTCGATAGTAAAGGTCTTCTGTACACCTGCATTATTATTAGCGGTGGTAAAGTTACCCATACCTTTAATTTTCACAGTACCGACAGCATTACCCTGGTTAAGATTTGCACCATACTCCACGGTATAGTCTTGATTCTCAACCAGCGTTGCGTTATTGAAAGTTACCTTGCCAGTTGTAGACGGCTTAATCTGACTGCCAGTGAATGTTTCAGAAGCAAAGTCAGCCACGTCGTTTGCCATAAGCGTAGCAGCGTTGATCCAGAAGTCTACATAGAAAACCTGAGAGGGACTATAGGTTTGACCAGCACCACAAACCTTAATCCAGTAATGGCCGATATCTGTGGTTGGCAGGTTCGTTATTGGAGTTGCTCCGCCACCATTAGCATCAGTAAAGAACTGAGTATCGTCCACTGCGTAGTCGGTTGCTTGATAGGTATTTTGAGCAACCACGATGTCAGGAAGTGTAGCCGTTCCGTAAGTAATATTACCTGCGGAGAAGTTGTTAGGATCCAAGGATACCGCCCAACCTCCTAACGGCAACAATGCCATCAACATTAGAATAAGAAAATTTCTTTTCATACGTAAATGTTTTTAATTTGTTAATAAAATGATTAATTGATAAAAATGATATCTTGTCTTCTTTGTTTCCCAACAATTGCTTTGAGATGAGCACACGGAGGTGCCGGCCAGTTCCTCCCCAAACTGGCGATTCAAGTCAAAAACTTATGGAAACAAAAAAAGACGTGGGAGTATGTATCTCTCCGCGCCTATCCCTACCATCAGGCCTTAGCATTGCCCCTACTTAAGGATAAGCAACGTAAAGCCTGCCCACGTCAGGTGATATACATATACACACTACCACCTGACGCAATTCACCCTATGGCTATATATACGCAAAGATGGTACGCCACCTCTCGGAGGGTACACCTTATTATATATATAAGGGGAAAATATCAGGCGTAGGATGATATCAAATCAACCCAAACGTAGACGTCTCAGTTGCATCACCGCTGTAAGTAGATTCAAAGTTGCTAAGTTTGATGATACAGACAGGTAACGTGTTGAAAACGTCCTTTCGAGACTGGGCGTACAACTGCCCTCAGGTCTCGTTCCATCGATGTTATTTTAACGTACCCACCCTCTCATGAGCAGGCATTTCGGGTGCAAAGATAAACATAATTTTCCAATCACCAAAGAATTTTAAGAAAAAATGCGCCTTTTTGTGCAAAAATTTGGTGTTTTGTTCGGTTTGCACTACCTTTGCACCCAGTATGGCATTGATAAAATCTTATAAGGGTCTGGAGCCCCGGTGGGGTAAGGACTGCTACTTCAGCGAGAACGCCACGATTGTTGGCGACGTAGTGATGGGCGACGAATGCTCGGTGTGGTTCAATGCAGTGGTGAGGGGCGACGTGGCTCCAATCACCATCGGCGACAGGACGAACGTGCAGGACGGCTCCTGCATACACGTGACCCACGAGACGGGACCGACACACATCGGCAGCGACGTGACCATAGGGCACAACGTGACGGTGCACGCCTGCACCATACACGACGGAGCCCTGATCGGCATGGGCAGCACGCTGCTGGACGGCTGCGAGATTGGCGAGGGGGCCATCGTGGCCGCCGGCGCCCTGGTGCTGCAGAACACGAAGATTCCGCCTCGCGAGATATGGGGCGGCGTGCCTGCCAAATACATCAAGCCGACTCGCCCAGGGCAGACGGATAATGCCGCACACTATGTGCAGTATTCCAAGGAATACCTGAAGAGTTAAGAATTAAGAATTAAGAATTAAGAGTTGTTGCTTTCAGCAATTAAGAGTTAAGAATTAAGAATTAAGAGTTATCGCTTCGCGATTATGAATTAAGAGTTAAGAATTATCGACTTCGCAAGAATAATTCTTAATTCTTACGCGCAGCGAAGCGAGCATAACTCTTAATTCTTAACTCTTAACTCTTAATTGAGAAAACGAACCGGGCACCGGTGGTGTAGGTGGTGTCGAGGACGACATCGCCACCAAGACGGCGGGCCTGACTGCGGGCTACGGCGAGACCGATGCCGGTGCCATCGTAGTATTCGTCGAGTTGGACGAACTCGTCGAAGATATGCTCGGCCTCCTGACGGGGCACACCGATGCCGGTATCTTCTACCACAAACCGTACCACACCGCCAGTCTGGGAGACGGTCATCGTGACGCGCTCCTTCCGCTCGGGCTCCTGCTCTGTCTGCGCCAGATAGGCCTCGGCAGGGCGGGTGAACTTGCGGGCATTGTCGAGCAGCAACTCGACAATGCGGACGGCCGAACGCAGATTGGTGTGGAAGGGCACGTCGGCACCGGCTTCGGTCTGTACGCTGAACGTAAGATGGCGAGCCTCGTCGATGCCCGAAGCCATGACGGCCTCCTGGGCAATGCGCAGGGGCGTCACCTCGTCGGCACGCTCCAGCACGGTCTGGCTGCTGATCTCAGAGAGTTCGAGCATCTTGTCCACCAGGCCGGTGATGCGGTCGGTGCTCTCCAGCACTTTCTGCGAGGCCTCAGCCTTGTCGGCATCGCTGAGCACGCCGGTCGGCGCAGCCAGCAGTTGGGTGAAGCCGCTGAGGATGTTGAGCGGCGTGCGTATCTCGTGGGAGATCTGCTTGATGAAGGCGCTCTTCATGCGAGTGGACTCCTCGGCACGGGCGTTGGCCACCTGGAGGGCGTCGTTCTTCTCGGCCATCTGGTCGTAGGCCAATTGCAGGCGCTTACTGAGCATATAGCGATTGAGGCCGAAGATGAGCAGGAAGAGGAAGGTGAGCACGATGAGCAAAGCCCACACCCAGGTGGGAACGGTGATGATGTCGAACTGCGACACGACCTCCTGGCCATACACCTCGTCGATGATGCCAGCATCCTCCATGCGACGGAGTTCGGCATTGATGGAGTCGATGAGTTCGGCATTGCTGCTGGCGTAGCAGTATTCGCGCGGCTCGAGGGATAGTTCGTCGGTCTGGAGCACCTTCTCCAGTCCCATCTGGCTGATGTTGTACTTGGCCTGGAAGCGATAGCAGATGACGCCGTCGTACTCGCCATTGGCCAGGTCGGCAAAGGCCTCGGCCAGGTCGGTGATGGGCACGTCCTCGGCCTCGGCATCCTTGAGCATGAGTCCGATGGGGCGCGACTTCATGTAGGCGATGCGCTTGCCGCGCAGGTGGCGGAAGTCGAAGTCGGCATAGTCGGCCTGCCGATAGACTATCTGGTAGTAGAGGCGGAATACGGCGTTGGAGTAGTTGGTCTTGTCCTTACGATAACTGGAGTAGACGAGCATACCCAGGTCATACTTTCCCTCGATGATGCCCGGCGACATCTTGTCCCAGTGGTTGGGCGAGAAAGTGAAGGGGATGCCCATGCGCTGCATGAGAATCTTGGTGAACTCGGTGTCGTAGCCGCTGGGCACGCCTTGGTCGTCGACGTACTGCAGGGGTGCATAACTGGTGTTCATGCCCATGATGAGGGGGCGGTCCTTGGAGAAGCCGAAGTGTTCGGCCAACGGACTCACTGCCGGCGCATCGTCGTGATGCCGGTCGCACGCAAAGAGCAGCACGATGACCGCCAAAGAAACAACAAAAACTCTCAGTCTATGCATCGCTATCGGGTTAGACAAACTTATCACTTATCACTTATCGCTTATCACTCATCACTTATCGCTCATCACTTCACTTGTTTTTCTCGTAGTATTCGAGGGCGAGGCGGACGTTCTCCTTAACGGCATCGCTCGAGAAGGTGGCTCCCGTGCGACCGTCGACCTGCGCCGTCTTGGCATCGGAGACCTTCATGCCGTCCCACTTGTTCTGCAAGTGCTTCTTGGCGGCATTCCAGTATTTGGGCGTCTCCTGGTTGGGCAGGAACTCAATCTTCTCGATCTTGTTCTTGCGGATATACACCTTGAGGGGTGTGGGGCCTACATAGCCGTCAACGCCTTTGCCCAGTTCGGTGGTGTTGATTACATAGGCGCCGTTCTCCTTCACCATCACGTTGTCTTTCTTCTTGGCGCTGGTCAGCAGCACCATCACCGCTGCCAGTGCAGCGCAAACCAATACAATCTTTTTCATATCTTCTTATAATTCTTAACTCACAATTCTTAATCGCAAAGCGACAACTCTTAACTCTTAATTCTTAACTCTTAATTCTTCAGATTCGCCACCACGTACTCCGACTGGGTGCCGATGCGGAACTTGCCGCCCCAGATGCCCAGGCCGCTGGACACGTAGTAGCGGGTGGCCCCGCGCTGATGTTCGCCCCAGGCACACTCATAGATATGGTCGGTGATCCACGAGATGGGCCACACCTGACCGCGATGGGTATGACCGCTCAACTGGAAGTCGATGCCAGCCTGTTCGGCCTGCTCCAGATAGTATGGCTGATGGTCCATCACGATGGTGTATTTCGAGTGGTCGGCCTCGGCAAAGAGCCTGCCTGCAGACTTGCGGTGGGGGTTCGTGCGGTCGTCGCGGCCAATCAGGCACAGGTCGCCCACCACCTCGCAAGTGTCGCGCAGCAGATGGATGCCAGCATCCTGATAGAACTGCTGGGCCTGCGGTTCGCCGGTGTAGTACTCGTGGTTGCCCAGACAGGCATAGACGGGTGCCTGAATGCGGCGGAACTCCTCGGCCATATTCTCCTCGATGAGCGGCCGCACGCTGATGTCGATGATGTCGCCGGCAATGAGCACCAAGTCGGGCTCTTCGGCATTGATCATGTCCACCCAGCGGGCCAGTTCCTTGCGGGGATTGTGGTAGCCCAGGTGCAGGTCGCTGAGCATGACCAGCCGCAGGGGCTTGACCAGCGGCTTGCGAGTGGTGAGGGTCAGGGTCTCGCGTACCTTATTATTATAATGGATGTTGCCCAGCAGGAAGACCACGAAGATGCCCACAGTGAGGGCGCACGTGGTGTAGAAATTCTGATGCAGCCACTCGCGCGGCACCAGCCTCAGGAGACGCCCCAGGTCGAGCACGAGGAAGACCATGACCAGATAGAGCAGGATGAAGATGCTGGAGTTGCCCACATCGTAGCACAGACGGGCCACGGAGAGGGGCATGCGGTCGATGAAGCGGCCCAGGTTGAGGAACATGAGCAGGAACGAGCCCACGCCGAGCACGACGATGGCAGCACGCCACACACGCGGCAGGGGCACGAGCGTCCACACGTGCCAACCCACATAGGCCAGACCCAGCAGGGGCAGCAGCAAGAAGAGCATCATCCACATATACTTCATTCCAATGGTTGATTATCGCGTGCAAAGGTACGAAT
>JAFUUL010000014.1 GCA_017483805.1 Prevotella sp. | reverse complement strand
TGGTGCATAAATCAAAAAGATTTGAACTAAAAGGCGAGAGTCTCAGAAAAAAGTATTAACTTTGCCGCCGATAGAGTAAATCACCAACCGAGTGAACGGATATCATCGGAATTGGTGAACGGCTATCGCCGGAATACGCAGCATGCAGGCTCAGGAAGTCATCAGCCTGCCACAACCTGAAGTCAACAAACTGTCGATGACGCTGGGCGATGCCCTGCAGCAGCGCCGTTCTGAACGCCAGTACAGCGACCAGGAGATTAACCTGCAGACCCTCTCCACCCTACTCTGGGCCGCCTGCGGTGTCAGCGATGCCAAGACGGGCAAGATCACCGCTCCTTCTGCCGTCAACATGCAGGACATCAAGGTGTATGTATGCTCCAAGGACGGTGCCTGCCTCTACAACGCCAAGGCCAACACGCTGACCAAAGTCTCTGACAAGAACCTGCTTGAGGCCATTGCCGGCCGTCAGGCCTTTGCCAAGGCGGCTCCCATCTCGCTTGTCCTCGTCAGCACCAAGGACACCGACCGTGCCCCCAACGACAAATTCGGAGCGATGGATGCCGGCTATGTCTCTCAGAACATCTACCTGGCCTGCACCGCCCTCGGCCTGAAGACCGTCGCCCGTGCCACCATGGACTTCGACACACTGAAGCGCGAACTCAACCTCTCCGACACCAGTTATCTGGAACTCAATCATCCCGTCGGATATTAAGTCCTCACCGTCGATTATATGCTTTAATGTCCATAACGTAACAAGATTTGATGTGCATCATTGACATTTCGAGTTGAAAAGACAGCCTAATAGCCGAACGAATTGTGCATGGCTTTCGAACGGATTTAATAAAAAAACAAAAAAAGCATGATTCTTGTATGACTTTCTCAAAGATATTTCTTATCTTTGCAAGATAAAGTGAATATTACTATCGTATGGACGGATTTAAGAATATAGAGATTAGTAATTTCAGGGGGATAGGCCGCCTGAAGATTGACGATTTCGCCCGTGTAAATGTCTTTCTTGGGCAGAACAGTTCAGGTAAGAGTTCTGTGCTTGAATGTCTTTTACTGATGATGGGTATGTCTAACCCAGACCTGCCTCAAACCATCAATTCTATCAGGTCTCGCAATTATAGCAGTTTTGCTGACTTGGGTTATATGTTCCATAATTATGACTTAAAGGTAAAGCCAGAGATTTCTTCTGAACTCTTTGATAATACAAAACGCCACCTGTCTTTAGACTTGACCTATGTTTTCGACGAGAAATCACAACCAGGTATGCAGAATGGGCAGATACCAACCTCTGAGACAAAGACTTTTCTGAATACACTGAAGATGCTTTTTGAAGTTGAATCCAACCAGCAGAAGAGTTCCTACGAGAGCAGTATCATGGTCAATCAGCAAGGACTGATTTCTAACAGAAAACTGGCGGAAGGCTATTTGGAAAAGAACAGCGTGGCTTTTCTGTCTTCAGACTTGGCAGCAGGCAATCCTGCCAATGACTTGGTTGAGTTGGCAAAGCGCAGGTTAAAAGATGCCGTCACTGAGCGGTTGAAGCATTTTGACAGTCGCATCACTACATTAGAGATTCTGAACAATGTCGCTTATGTAGGACTGGAAGGCATTGATCAGTTGTTGGCAGTCAATATGCAGGGTGATGGCCTTCGCCGTTATCTGAACATTGTGGCTGCTTCTGCAAATCCCATGAACAATATTCTCTTGATAGATGAGATTGAAAACGGCCTGCACTATTCTGCCTACAAAAGACTTTGGGAGGCCATCTTTGCACTGGCCACCAGCACCAACAAGCAGGTGTTTGTAACAACTCATAGCAAGGAGACCTTGTACTATCTAAATGAAATGTTGCAAGAGGCCCCTGACTATAAGCCCGTTATGCGGTTATACACTTTAGAGAGGACTATCAAGAAAGGTATGCAGGCCTACATGCTCACCCATGAAGGGTTAAGAGGAGCCTGTGAGAATGATATAGAACTTAGAAGCATAGCCCTATGAAGAAAAGATTTCGTATTTTTGTAGAGGGTGATGCTGACAAGAAGTTCCTAAGTGACTATTACCATCACATCTTTCAGGAGAAAGCCCCTCAACATAGTATCAACCATACTGGTGATTTGAAAGGGGGAAAAACTGGTGGCTATAAGAAATTGTCGGACGAGATTAACATCCGAGAAATGCGCATCAATTCTGACCAAGACGGTGTGAATCTTGTCATTTTCGATGCAGACAATGATATTGAAGCCCGCCGTAAGGAGTTGGAGGCAATCAAGGAGCAATATCATGTAGAATTTGAGTTGTTCCTTCTACCTAACAATAAAGATAAAGGTGCTTTAGAAGATTTGCTGGAGCAAATTATCAATCAAGACAACAAGTGTATCTTTAAATGTTGGGATGACTACGAGAAAGAACTTGTAAAACAAGAGATCTCTTGGCGAACACCTCCACCACTGACTACTCCTGCTAAGAAAACAAAGATCTACGGCTACCTGGAGGCATTGCTAGGCGAGTCACAAACACAAAAGAACCTGATAAAGGAAGTGAATCGCAACTATGAAAATGTTCAGCATTGGAATCTGGACGCAAAGTATCTGGAGCCATTAAAAGAGTTTATAAACTCCCATATAGGAATTAATGGCAAGGAGACTTTGGGCACGTGAAGAACTGATATTGACGCTGAGCGTCTATTTTCAGTTGCCATTCGGACGACTGAACCATACAACTCCAGAAGTGAAGGAGTTGGCAAGAGTTATCGGCCGAACAGAAAATTCTGTTGCCTTACGTCTTGTCAATTTTGCTGCATGCGACCCATACATTATCAATTCTGGACGTACCGGTATGCCTGGTGGCCTTTCTGTTTGCCAGCCTATCTGGGATGAATATACAGATGATAGGGAAAGGTTGTTCTGTGAGGCCCAGCGTATTAAAGCAACATTGCTTCACAAGCCTATTGAGGAAACCTTGAATATTTCAGTTCAGGATCTGGAAGGGAAGGAGAGAGACTTGGTTATCAAGCAACGAGTCAATCAGTCTGTTTTTCGTTCGATGATCCTTTCCAATTATGAAGAGCGTTGTGCTATTACGGGTATCAATATTCCTGAACTTCTTGTAGCAGGTCATATAATACCTTGGGCGGAAAGTACTCCACAACAGAAACTTAATCCGGAGAACGGAATCTGTTTGTCTGCCCTTTATGATAAAGCGTTTGATAAAGGTCTTATCACTATTTCTCCTGACGATTTTACGGTCAGTCTTTCTTCAGTCTTGTGTGAATATGAATCGCATGAGTTCTTCGACCGCCACTTTGGTAGTATAAGGGGGCAGAAAATTATAATGCCAATTGAACATCGCCCGAATCGAGACTTCTTGGCTTATCATAGGGATAGGATATTCTTGGGAAAATAGTGTGTTTAGTTGCTATTTTCTAAACTTTTCTATAACTTTTTTCTTTCTTTGAGATTTTCTTCGTATCTTTGCACCTGCATCTGCCTGCTTTGTACGTCCTAAGTGAAGAGGCGTTAGCGTGGCGGAGCACTATATTATAGAAGGCGTTACTGACGCTTCGTTTTTGGCTGTTCGAAACTTCCACAATCGAATATGCGGTCGAGAACTTTGCTGGAGTAACTCCACGGGGTGTATTATATACTCTCCGTAGTGTGCTGCGAGGGTCGAGTATCCTCAAAAGCACACTTTACGGGTGTCTATATACCTCAACGTGGATGTTTCTCTGTCTGTTTACCGCATAGGCTGTGGAAGGCCTCGAACAGCGAACAGGCAGATGTAAGCATCCGCGCTTTTTATTGTGTAGTTAGACATAGGTTTAACCCGTTCGTATCGGATGCTTGCGGACACCTCTAATATGTGATGGCTAAGTACACATCAGCGTCTCATATTACAACAGTTGAAGAGGTTAGAAACTTCTTCCACCACATCGTCTATGACCTTGATATCAACTTCCATCCGGATGATGATTTCAAGGATTATGCCTGTTATAAGGCGGGGCAGCGAACTATGAACGATGAGCAGGCTGAGCTTTATAATCGCCTGATGGATGAAGCCTTTAATGTCTGTGGCGATGAGGTATATGAGATAGGTAGTGACTTGCTGTTCAAGAGATTAAAAGAATGAAGTAACGAATAAGGAATCACAAGCGTCTTTGACATCCTTGGTTGACTGATTAACCAGAACTAGGAACTCAGGAAACACATCAGCCAGACAAGCAATTGGATGTTTACGCTCATAAGGGCGTGGACTATAAGATTGTTGTCTGATGTGGGCATTCCTAGGCCTTGGTTAAACACATCTTCTTCCACGCCCCCTTTTCAAAACGAAGAGAGGGCTTTTTCATGTCAAAGAAGAAATTCAAGTTTATAGACCTCTTTGCTGGAATAGGCGGTTTCCATACGGCCATGCACAGCGTTGGTGGCTGGTGTGTGTTTGCGAGTGAATGGGACAAGAATGCCAGAATATCATACGAGGCAAACTACAAAGATATAGAACCTGCACTTTTCAAGAAAGATAAAGAGGGACGTTATCTCTACTTCAACGAGGATATCAACGATGCAATACCAGCTGAGATTCCAGACTTCGATGTTTGCTGTGGAGGTTTCCCCTGTCAGCCGTTCTCAGTCGCAGGATTGAAGCGAGGATTCGATGATACGCGAGGTACTTTGTTCTTCAATATCGCCAATATCGTGCGGGAGAAAATCAAGGTAGGCGTTCCACCAAGAGTGTTGTTTCTGGAGAATGTACGAGGCTTGAAGAATCACGACAAGGGCAACACGTTGAAAGTAATTCTGGCTACACTTGATGAATTAGGATATGGTTACTCATACGAGGTGCTCAATGCCAAATATTTTGGAGTGCCGCAGAACAGAGAACGTCTCTTTATCATCGCTTGGTATAAGGAACTGGTTAAGGTTGACGAGTTCCACTTCCCATGGGGCATTGCTCCTGACGGTACTACTATCTATGAAAAGGAGAAATTGAAGGAAGGAACAATGCCCACGAAGGTTTCTGACATCTTTGAACCCAGTGAGACAATGAACCCCAAGTTCACCATTTCTGACCGCATGTGGATAGGTCATCAGAACCGCAAAGAGCGAAACAAACTGAATGGCAAGGGCTTTGGTTATTCATTGTTTAATGGTGATAGCCAATATACCAGCACCATTTCAGCCCGCTATTGGAAAGACGGCAGCGAAATACTTATTGACCAATCGGACAAAGGACTCAATCCGCGAACGCTCACTCCTGTAGAGGCAGGACGATTACAGGGATACAGGATTCTGGGTAATGGATGGGAACGTCCTGAATGTGCTGACAATCAGAACTATAATGCTGCGAATCCAGAGTTTAGAATCGTGGTTTCTAAGAAAGAGGCCTACCACCAGTTTGGGAACAGCGTCGCTATTCCTGTTATCAAGAGACTTGCAGAAGAAATCGTAAAACAATTGATGTAGAGATATGGAAGAGCTTCGCAATCTAAACGAATTGGCCAAACAAGTTTTGCAAAACTTCAATGAGAAATTTGATGCACGTGATTGCAAAATTCCACAGGCATTCAAAGACAGCGTCAAAAGACTGAAATCCTTTTCAGTTGTCTACAATGAGTACTCTGTTATCATAAAGGGCGATGGTGTTAGAAGTAAAGATTCCTACGTGCCAAATCAGAGTTTCTTCATGGCTTCTTTCTTTATCGAATATTCATACGAGTTGTCTAGGTACAAGCAGAAAATAATGCCTTGGCTCTCCATCGCAGGAATCTCGACAAATGACCTTACTGCATTCTTCACTCACGAACGGGATAAAGGAAAAGCAGATATTGAAAATGGCGATGATAAATTTGTTGAAATACTGGATAAGACAGGGTACTCTGGTTCCGATCGCGATTACATAATTAAGTTTGTTACCGACTATACCTGGTGGTCAGGCAGCAAAACAATAGAACGTTCAGACTTCTTCAATTCTCCGGTATTGAGCATTATGGGGCTGACGGCATCATCTAATGCAGCAATGGCCCTAATTGTTGACCATCTGACACAGCATCCTGAGTTAAGTGACCTCTTGTTGAATCAATTAGAAATGGCAAATATGGCAAACAAATATACGAGTAATCATCAGCAAATCTTCTATGGTGCCCCTGGTACTGGCAAGTCTAACACCATCAAGCGAGAAGTAGACGAGAAAGGAAAGACCTGTTTCCGTACGACATTTCATCCTGATAGTGACTATTCGACTTTTGTGGGTGCTTATAAACCTTCGATGAAGCCGACAGGAGTGACGTTGGCTTCTGGGGAGCGAGAGGAGGTGATTACCTATAAGTTCATCCCTCAAGCATTTACGAGAGCATACGTTGAGGCTTGGAAGACAACAAAAGATGTATTCCTTGTGATTGAAGAAATCAATCGCGGCAACTGTGCACAGATATTTGGCGATTTGTTCCAACTGCTCGACCGCAAAGATGGCGTGTCGGAATATCCCGTTGAGGCTGACACCGATCTTGCAACCTGTCTTTCTGAGGCATTAGCAGATAGTCAGCGCAAAGATATACCTCTTGAAGTGCAGAACGGCAGGAAGTTGATATTACCATCGAACCTTTACATCTGGGCCACGATGAATACCAGCGACCAGAGTCTATTTCCTATTGACTCGGCATTCAAGCGTCGCTGGGAGTGGAAATACATACCTATTGACACGAAGAAGGAAACGTGGAGCATTGCCGTTGATGGAGTCAACTACAGTTGGACGAGTTTCTTGGAAATTGTCAACGAACGTGTACTGAAAGCGACATCATCTGAAGACAAACAGTTGGGTTTCTATTTCTGCAAAGCCCAAAACAATGTGGTGAGTGCAGAGACGTTTGTCAGCAAAGTGCTGTTCTACTTGTGGAACGACGTATTCAAAGACTACGACGAGGGCGAATCTATCTTCAAGGATGCTGAGGGCAAAGCACTTCCGTTCAGTAAGTTCTACAAGACTAATGGAGACATAGACACGGCGATGGTTGACAAACTGCTGACGGTACTTGAAGTGGAGAACGACAAAAAGGCTAATGCATCAGAACTGGCAGAGGATGCCTGATGAGACCCCATGAGAATCATCATCGAGGAATTTCTCTATGACTTCGACAAGGTTGCAGATGTTCTGAAAGGCCTGACGGAATTACACGATGCCGACAAAAAGGTATCGATAAGTTACGTGGGCTATTACTTCAACTCTGAGTTGCCTGACTGTGTGTTCATTCTGCCCAAGGTACTACTTGAAAAGAAAGGCGACCAGGAACTCGTATTCGGACATATTGACCCTCATGACTTGATTGATGCCGACGACTGCAAGGAACTGACGGAAGCAGAGCGGACGTTTATTTATCACCTCGCTGTTTGGGTGTATAGAGCCATCTGTGTATTCAAAGAACACGAATACGACAGAAGGGGTAGCCGCAAGAATCAGCCGTCAATCGTGCTGCATCGGCAGGCCCCGATGATGGGGCACTCCAAACGGCGTAAGGCAAATACGTTTCTGGATGTGCTGCTGGCTCTTCAGCAATGGAACAAAGAAAACCAACAGTTCGTAATGTTCGTGACCAAGAACATGCATGCGGGGTACAACAAAATCAATTGGACAAGAACGATAGCATCGACATCTGCATACGTTGACGGGAAAAGCGTGGTTTATCTGAATCCTGTCAACAGGAGGCGGAAGGTTAACTTCGACGAGGAACTGCTGGTGATATTCTACAGCATTCTGCAATACATGCACGATGCCTACGGGTTCCCTGTCGTGATGAACGTGAACTTCCCTGTGATAAAAGGTGCCAAGTTTCAACGCTACTACATGAACGGATATGGGAAGACGCGACTGCGCCAGATTAAATACAAATACTTCTCTGACAAGTCGTTGGAACTATGGAGCCTATGTTATGCATTTTTTGAGAAGCCTTACCAAATCTCTCTGAATGTAGATCAAAAGGAGTACCTTTTGGTGAAGAGTTTCCATGTGGTGTTTGAAGCAATCATTGACGAACTGATAGCAGGCGACCAGAAACTTCCAAAAGAACTGCTGGACCAGGAGGACGGAAAGCGCGTCGATCATATGTTCCGCTGGCAGCAATTGACCAACAACCAAGACTACAAAGAGATTTATTATATTGGTGACTCGAAATACTATAAGCGAGGAAATCAGTTAGGAACAGAATCTGTCTATAAGCAGTTCACGTATGCCAGGAACGTAGTCCAGTGGAACCTTGACCTGTTTAACGATGGCAACGCGGAAGACCAACAAGGGCATGAGAAGTTGCGCGACGATGTAACGGAAGGCTATAACATCATTCCGAATTTCTTCATATCGGCACAACAGAACACACTGGATGCCGACTCGGAAATACGTCCCAGCAAAGATCGTGCTCCTTACTATCTGAGTCGCCAGTTTGAGAACCGCCTGTTTGACCGGGACACATTTATGCTGGCTCATTATGATGTGAACTTCCTCTTCGTGTTGGCACTCTATGGTCGTAATAATGCCGCATCGAAAGCAGAATGGCGCAACAAGGCGAGAAAACTATTCAGGAGACAGATACAGGAAATGCTGAGCAAGTATTTCATGTTCTACGCGATGACCGCACACGAGGACGTGGAGCCTAATACTTATATCAAAGAGAACTTCCAGACACTGTTAGGCAAAGTGTTCCAACCGTTCGAAAGCCGTGGGAGTCAACAGTATTTCTCGTTGGCACTACGTGACCCTGACAAGGTGGAACTAATGGACAAACAAAAGGAACAGGAAGTGAAGGCTGCCATTAGGAATGAGAACGACCTGGTGATGTATCAGTTGAAGCAGGCCTTCTATGTCGAGGAATGTGCCTTAGGGCGGAATCCAAGTGAAGTATTGCCAGAGGTTCACCCACGCCCACGACGCGAGATACCTCAGCGGTTGCTTACGCTTCATTATCTGGAGAACTATGCCGATGCGTCGTTCTTGATAGGTGGATTCCGAGAAGAACAAAAACAATGGATGTTTGGCCGACAAGGTGGAAAGGTGGACGATGCCTACAACGTGCGCATGGGTATCGACGTGGAAGGCGGCGTGAAAAGGACTGACACGCTGAGACAGGCAAAATTTGTATTGCTGTATGAGTTCGACAAGGAAAGTGAGGGTGTCTGCAAGGCTTTCCGAGTCAAAGGATATCAAGAGAAGAGTAAGGAAGACTTGATTAAAGAAGGTTATCCTTCGCCTCATCATGACAGATACTATTGCTACATCTTCGACGAAGAGGTGAACTTAGGCACCTTCGACATCACGCGTGTCATATCTACCGACCGTATCAACTACTCTTCTGAAATCCACCAGAGTCGATCGCTTACCAAGAAGTACCCTGAAGGCAGGCCAATCTTCATGAAAGGAAGTGAACTTATCGGATTCAGGACTGGGTTATAGTTCATATATGCAAAGTGTTTTCAGATTTGTCGCTATAATTGGGAGAAAATGATTAACTTTGCAGTCGATGAAACAGATAGAAGTAGTAGCAGCAATCATTCGCAGAGAAGATAAGATATTCGCCACTCAGCGAGGGTACGGCGAATGGAAGGACTGGTGGGAATTCCCTGGCGGAAAAATGGAGGCTGGCGAAACGCCTGAGGAGGCACTGAAGCGGGAGATATGGGAGGAATTGTCCGCTGGACACTAGTGGTTAATCATGGAAAGACGCAGCGAGCCAGAAAGTCCGTAAACAGGGCATACTCCGCGTTACAGTGGCATCTGAGCAGCGCATATATGCTTACACAAAACAAGGTGCACTAACTGCACTAACTGCACTTGATCGTGAGTTAGGAGTTGTCGCCTTCGCCGATTTGGGATCTGGCATTTAGTATTGTCTTTTGCAGATTCTGGCTACTGCGTTTTACAAAACGATATATCGTGCCTTGATTTGTCAATTTCTTGTCACGTTTCTAGCAGCGATGCAGGTTATTCTGATAACTCACGGAGATATTTTTGTATCTATGGGAGATATTTTCATAACTAGCAGAGATATTTTCATAACTCGGTACCCTATTTAGGTGCAGTAAGTGCAGTAAGTGCACCTTGTTTTGGTTAGTTTCTGGCAAGCAGTCAATTGGCCGCGCCAGCGTGTGATATCCCCTGTACATCGGCTTTTCGAGGTTTTCTGCGTCTTTCTTATTAACATATTTTTACCACTCAAATTGACACACAACCCGCATAAAACAAAGTATTTTCCGCTATAATTGGGAGAAAATGATTAACTTTGCAGCATGGATAAGTTCAATGCACAACAGCGGCATGCCAATATGGCGGCGATTCGGTCGAAGGACACGAAGCCGGAGATGATTGTGCGGCGCGGGCTCTGGAAGAGAGGGTTCCGGTATAGGCTGAACTCGCCAAAGTTGCCAGGACATCCGGACTTGGTGCTGAGAAAGTACAGAACGTGCATCTTCGTGAATGGATGTTTCTGGCATGGACACTATGTGGCGTTGCCACAAGTGAATAGTGAAGAGATAATAGTGAATAGTGCTTGTTGCAAGATTCCGAAGACGAACAGGGAATTCTGGGTGGCGAAGATTCGCAGGAACAAGGAGAGGGACAAGGAGGAGCAGAGGAGGTTGGCCGAGATGGGATGGCACTGCATCACGGTATGGGAGTGCGAGTTGAAGCCTGCTGAGAGAGAAGAGACGCTGGAGTCGATAGCGTTCACCCTGAACAAGATTTGGCTGGACGACCACGCCATCAGAAAGCCTTACCCAGAGTTGGAGGAGGAAGACTGGATGCTGCGGGCGGCGGAAGACATCATTTGATAGCAATCCCCAGCAAAGCACAATACCTATATTAGCAACAATGCCGCTACTCCGAAGATGGAATAGCGGCATCGTGTTTTTTCATTCCCACTCGATCGTTGCGGGTGGCTTGGAGGAGATGTCGTAGCAGACGCGGTTGACGCCACGCACCTTGTTGATGATCTCGTTGCTGACCTTAGCCATGAAGTCGTAGGGCAGATGGGCCCAGTCGGCGGTCATGGCGTCGGTGGAGGTGACGGCACGCAAGGCAACGGGATGCTCGTAGGTGCGCTCGTCGCCCATCACGCCGACCGAACGGACGGTGGAGAGCAGCACGGCACCGGCCTGCCAGATCTTGTCGTAGAGCACCTCGCCGTCCTCGCAGCGATACTGCAGCATGGACTCGATGTAGATGTCGTCGGCATCTTGCAGGATGCGCACCTTCTCGGGGGTGATGTCGCCCAGGATGCGGACGGCCAGGCCGGGGCCGGGGAAGGGATGGCGCTTGATGAGGCGCTCGGGCATCTCCAGTTGATAGCCCACACGGCGCACCTCGTCCTTGAAGAGCCACTTGAGGGGCTCGCAGAGTTGCAGGTGCATCTCCTTGGGCAGTCCGCCCACGTTGTGGTGGCTCTTGATGACCTTGCCTGTGATGTTCAGGCTCTCGATGCGGTCGGGATAGATGGTGCCCTGTGCCAGCCAACGGGCATCGGTGATCTTCTTGGCCTCAGCATTGAACACTTCGACGAAGTCGCGACCGATGATCTTGCGCTTCTGCTCGGGGTCGGTGACACCAGCCAAGTCGGCAAAGAACTTCTCGCTGGCATCAACGCCGATGACATTGAGGCCGAGTCCCTTGTAGGCATCCATCACCTTCCGGAACTCGTTCTTGCGCAGCATGCCGTGGTCGACGAAGATGCAGGTGAGGCGGTCGCCGATGGCACGGTTGAGCAGCACGGCGCAGACGCTGGAGTCTACACCGCCGGAGAGACCGAGGATGACGCGATCCTGACCCAGTTGCTCGCGGAGTTCGGCCACGGTGGTGTCGACAAACGAGGCGGCACTCCACTCCTGGCGCGAGCCGCAGATGTCGACCACGAAGTTCTTCAGCAGCGTCTTGCCCTGCAGGGTGTGGAACACCTCGGGATGGAACTGAACGGCCCAAACACCATCCTTGGCATAGGCGGCATACTTGACGTCGGCGGTGGAGCCGATGACCTGGAAGCCTTCGGGGATGGCGGTGATGGTGTCGCCGTGGGACATCCACACCTGAGAGTGCTGCTCGAAGCCGCAGAACAGGGGGTTGGTGGTGTCGACGGTCTCCAGATGGGCGCGGCCATACTCACGGCTGTCGCTCTTCTCCACCTTTCCACCCAGGGAATAGGAGAGGTACTGAGCGCCGTAGCAGATGCCCAGCACGGGCACCTTGCCCAGGAACGGCGAGAGGTCGGGCTTGAAACCCTCAGGGTCGTGGACCGAGAAGGGCGACCCGCTGAGGATGACGCCAATGACGTCGGCATCATCGCCCACGGGATACTTGTTGTAAGGCAGAATCTCGCAGAAGGTGTCCAGTTCGCGAACGCGACGGCCAATCAACTGCGTGGTCTGCGATCCAAAGTCGAGAATGATAATCTTTTGCATATCTTGATCGTAATTGTAAATGGTCAAATCGTAAACTTCTCCGCTTGCTCCAAACTGTCGAGTTTGCCGACATCGAGCAGGTGCAGGTCGTCCTTCAGGCAGCCGACGATGCGGGAGCGGTGGCAGACGGAGAGGTAGAAGTCGATGATGGGGAAGCGGTCGGGGAATCGCTCCATCAGCGCAAACAGCCGGGGCGAGAAACTGTGGATGCCGGAAAACGCGAAAGCGCTTAGTGAAGAGTGATGAGTGATGAGTGAAGAATTTGCTGTCGCCACCACATTCAACTCATCGTCGACAGAGATATCTGCCTCGCGGAGCCAGGGGAAGGGGCTCTTCACCTCGCCCGTCTCGCGGTTGATCCAGCCCATGAGGCGCATGGCGTTGTCGAACAGCAGGTAGCGCTTCGTCTGGCGGCGGCTGACCAGCAACACGGCATCCTCGTCGGGCAGATGCTGACGCGAGAACCAGGAATAGTCGACATTGTCGAGGATGTCCACGTTGTGTATCAGGATGGGGCTTTCGTCGCTGAAGAGCGGGGCGGCCTTCTTCAGTCCTCCCCCCGTTTCGAGCAGTTGGTCGGTCTCGTCGCTGAACAGCACCATCGCGGCATAGTCGCGGGTGGCCACATGGTCGCGTATCTGCTGGGCAAAGTGGTGCACGTTGATGACGAAACTGTCGTAGTCGGCAGCCAGCAGCCGCGACATGACGATGTCGAGCAGCGGCCTGCCCCCGACGGGCACCAATGCCTTGGGCATTGTGTCGGTGAGCGGTTTCAGGCGGGTTCCCAGTCCCGCGGCAAATATCATCGCCTGCTTCATGGTGCAAAGGTAGTAAATTAAGTGAAAAGTGAAAAGTGAAGAGTGAAGAATTTGCTGCCGCCTTAAGTATTTTTAAGCACTTGGGTGATGTTTTGCTCGCGGTGGCAGATGCGCACTTCGATGCCGAACTTCTGGTGGATGTGCTCAGCCAGATGCTGGGCGGAGTAGACGGAGCGGTGCTGACCGCCCGTGCAGCCGAAGGAGAACATGAGCGAGGTGAAGCCACGCTGGATGTAGCGTTCGACGTGGGCATCGGCCAGGCGATAGACACTGTCGAGGAAGGTGAGTATCTCGCCGTCGTCCTCCAGGAAGCGGATGACCGGCTCGTCGAGACCCGTCAGTTGCTTGTAGGGCTCGTAGCGGCCGGGGTTGTGGGTCGAACGGCAGTCGAACACGTAGCCGCCGCCATTGCCGCTCTCGTCCTCGGGTATGCCCTTGCGATAGGAGAAACTGAACACCTTGACCACCAGCGGGCCCTGGGCGTCGTACTTGGAGAACGTGGCCGGACCATCCTGCGGATGGGGCTTGTAGGGATTGCGGTCGGTGGTCTTGTAGCCGTCGGCACGGCTCTGCGGCGCCACCTCTATGCGGCGGAACTGGGGAAGTTCGGTCAGCCGGTGCAGGATGCTGACCAGATAGGGATAGGGATAGTCGCCCGTAGCGAGCAGGTCGCGCAGGTTCTGAATGGCGGGCGGGATGCTGTCGATGAAGTGCTTCTTCTGTTCGAAGTAGCCGCGGAAGCCGTAGGCCCCCAGCACCTGCAGGGTGCGGAAGAGCACGAAGAGCGACAGGCGGCGGTCGAAGTGGTCGCGCTTGGGCATCTCGATGAACTGCTGGGCCGCATCGTAGTAGTCGTCGAGCAGGTCGCGGCGCAGTTTGTCGGGATACTTGGCCGAAGCCTGCCAGAGGAACGAGGCTAGGTCGTAGTAGAACGGGCCACGGCGGCCGCCCTGGAAGTCGATGAAATAGGGGGCTCCCTCCTCCAGCATCACGTTGCGGGCCTGGAAGTCGCGGTAGAGGAACGAGTCGCTCGGCTCGGCCGTCAAGTCCTTGGCCATCAGGCGGAAGTCGGCCTCGAGTTTCAGTTCGTGGAAGTCGAGTTCGGTGGCCTTCAGGAAACAGTACTTGAAGTAGTTCAGGTCGAAGAGCACGCCCTCGACGTCGAACTCCGGCTGCGGGTAGCAATTGGAGAAGTCGAGTTCGCGGGCCCCACGGAACTGGATGTTGGGCAACTCGCGGATGGTGCGACGCAGCAGTTCCTGCTCCTTCAGGGTGTAGCGTCCGCCGGCCTCGCGACCGCCACGGATGGCGTCGAAGAGCGACACCGAGCCCAGGTCGGTCTGCAGGTAGCGCAGTTCGTCGTCGCTGACGGCCAGCACACGGGGCACAGGCAGTTGGCGCTTGGTGAAGTGCTGAGCCAGATAGACGAAGGCGTGGTTCTCGTCGCGGCTGGTGCCGATGCAGCCCACCACGCTCTGGCCCTCGGCATCGGTCATGCGGTAGTAGACGCGGTTGCTGCCTGCTCCCGGCAACTGCTGGGTGCTGGCAGGCTCGGCTCCGCGCCAGTGCTTATAGAGTTCAATGAGTTGATGCATAACTGTAGGTTATTGTAAGGTGACGCCCATTAGACCGATGACCACATCGTTAGAGAGGGTGCGGACGGTGAGTGACTTCAGTTTCTTCTTCGGGTTGAGCGGCATGCGCAGCATCTGGGCAGCGCCGCCGGGAATCTCGCGGCCATAGACGCCCTTGATCTTCAGGTCGCGGCCCAGGTCGCGGCTGACCACACCCGTACCCAGACTGATGCGGTAGGGGCGCGGCTCCACGGTCTGGAAGGCCCGCCCGTCGACATAGTAGTCCTGCTCGATGGGAAACCAGTTCTCGGGATTGCGCAGCCGGAGGGTGTCGCGGGTGCCGTCCTGATAGGTGGCCACGACGAGGCCGTTGTCGATGTGGCACTGCATGTGGTTGGTGCTTCCGGCCATCAGCAGATAGGCACTGGCGGCCCGGCCCTTCAACGCAACGGTGATGCTGTCGGGATAGTTGTCCCAGAGCGAGGTGTACACGATATTGTTACCCTCGGCGGGTGTGCGGAAGGGTACGCCGGCCACGAAGAAGCGGTCGTTATCAATGAGCGTGCGGAACGTGGAGTCGTTGATGACCGGGGTGTACTGCGGATGGCACCACTCGCCTACGCCCTGCAGCGGAATCTGCAGCGTAGTGGCCTGTGGACGCGGCGAACGATACTCGTTCTTGAAGATGTCGTCCACCTCGGCATTGAAGTAGCGGGCAATGTCCTGCTCGTGGAAGGTTTTTGAGAGGTCTGGATCGTGAAGCCCCAAACGGTTGGTTTGGAGCCTACAAACGGTTGGTTTGGAGGCTTCAAACTCCTGGTTTGGAGCCTTCAAACTCGGCACCTCAATCACCTGGTGCGTCTGGCTGCTGCCTTCGGTATAGCGCCACTGGCCGTTGCCGGCATTTTGGGCCACCACGATGGTGAGCGGCTGGCGGAAGTGCTGGGTGATCTCGTAACGGTCAGTGCCGCCCTTGCGCGTGAACTTATATTTGATGTAGGGCGTCTCCAGACTCAGGCTGTCCCACTCTTCGGGGAAGCCCGGCCGAATGACGCAGCGGCCGTTGAGGGCATCGGGCTGTACGCCGAAGAGGCCCTGGATGAGCGTGCGGCTGGCTATGCCGATGCAGTCGCCGAAGTCGCGGTAGCACTCGCCGCGGGCCGCGTCGTAGTGAGACAGTTGGCCGAAGTTGGCGGGCGACTGGCCGTAGTACATATTGTCCATCACGGTGCCCATCAGCAGGTCGTAGCCCTCACGGCTCTGCCCGGCCTCAAAGCAGGCCAGCGCCATGTGCATGGTCTCGGCCGTGGCCACATTGTTGATGCTCCAGGCATAGGGCAGCCAGTTGCTGGTGGCGATGACGTGGTAGGGCGTGTCCTCCACCTGGATGTGGGGCAGCGAGCGGCGCATGGCGTCGACGGCCTGATAGCGCTGCTGGGGCGTGCCCACGCCGCAGTCGATGGGCGTATAGTAACTCCAGGCAGCGGCACTCTCGTGCAGGCGTTTCAGCCCCATGCCGTCCTGATACTCGGCCCAGTGGCCGCGGTCCTTCAGCCACAGCCGCTGGTCCATAGCCCGCAGGATGGCCTCACCCTCCTCGCGATAGGGAGCAGGATCCTCGCCCAGAATCTCAGCGATGCGGGCCGCCATCTGGTGGTGGAAGTAGTTGTAGGCCGACGAATGGGTGACGGCTCCACCACTATAATACAGGGCATCGCTGGCCCAGATGCAGCAGTAGGCATCGTAGAGATGGTCGCCATCGGGGTCGTAGTTGCGCTTCTCCCAGGCCAGGTGACGCTTGATGACGGGCCACATCTGGCGCATATGGGCCGTGTCGGCATCCCACTGGAAGTGGCGCAGCAACTCGTCCATGTAGTTCAGGTTCATGTCGTAGTGGTGCATCTGGTCGTTGCGCTCGGGGTTACGACAGATGTAGCCGTTGGAGTACATCTGCGTGCCCCACTTCTTCTCCGCCCGTGCCATCTGCATCTTCGGGTCCTGCGAGGGATGGGGGATGGTGGGCTCCACCTCCGTGACCTGACTCTTGGCGTAGGCATCAAAGTGGCTCACGGCCCGGTCGTTCCATCCCAGCACGTCGCCCACATAGGCAGCACGCCAGCCGGCCAGCGGCATGCGCCAGCCGATGCAGCCGTGCAGCCAGGTCTTGCCGTCCCAGTCGCCGTCGGCGGCAAGGACGAGGGCACTGGCCAGGGTGTTGATATAGGGGTCGGGGGTATCGAAATGCAGACGCTCAGCCAGCACCCCGTTGTGCAAGACAGCCCCTCGGAACTCAGCACTGGCCTGTTCGGCCGACATCGAAGAGATAGCGTTGATGGAGTCGATGACAAACCACGTCTCTCCCCCGCCTGTCCACGACTTGGTGGCCAGGTCGGCCTCGGTCGGCGAAGCCTCCAGCACACCGGGCTTGTCGGCACCGATGTCGCCGTTGCGGCTCAGGCGAGGATGGGCTATGGCGCAGACGCGGGCCTCGAAGCGGGCCGGCGCAGCGAAACGACGCTCATCAAACAGCCACAGGGCTCCCTCCCTGTCGGCCATTGCCACCACGCTTAGCGTCAGTTCGGCATCGCTGCCCCAACGCTGGTCGCGCAACTGGTAGATGCGCATCCCATTGACATACTGCGCCCGGCAGTAGTCGGTAGAATCGAGGGCCACGCCGTTCACCCAAAAGCGGATGTTCCGATGATGGTTCTTCTTGACGATGGCAAACACGGGACGGTCGCTGGTCTCCACGCGCCAGTCGGTGTGGGTGCCGTAGAGGGCGCGGGTGAAACGGTTCACGCCATTCTCGCAGACGAAGGCCTCGCGGTCGGGATAATACTGCTGCGTGCGCCTGGCGTTCTGCTTGCCATCGTTGTACGACTGCAGGGCACCTGCTATCTGAGCCTGAACGGCAGCCAGATGACAGATGACAAATGACAATAAAAACAACCGCCGTCTCATCACTCCTTCTCCTTTCTCTTTTCTATCCAGTCAATCACGTAAGACTCGGCAATGGCTATCAGAATCATAAAGCCAAGGGCCATTGCGAAGGCCCACCACAGGCTGCCCGTCTTCCAGGCAGCCAGATAATAAACCAGCATGCTCAGCACGAACTTGATGGTTGTGCGCAAAATAAACTTCCAATTCATACTGGCTACAAAGGTAATAACTTTATTTGAAAGCACCAAATAAATGAAAAAGAAAAGGCCGGTTGTCTCACGACACCCGGCTCCAAAAACAAACTACTTAAAAACTAATCTACTAAAACAAATCAAAAAAATATCTTTTCTGCTTGCAAAGGTAAGCATTATTTTCTCCCCCCGCAAGGGTTTGAGTCTCAAAAAACATAGGCTCTTGACATAAATCAAAGGAAATGAGACGCTTAAAAAACATCCCATTTCCTTTTGCCAAGTAGAGGTGACAAAATCACACTCTATCCTATATCATTTCCTGAGATTACATCATGCCGCCCATACCGGGGTTGCCCATAGGCATGGCGGGCTCCTTCTCGGGCTTGTCGACGATGAGGCACTCGGTGGTGAGGAACATACCGGCGATAGAAGCGGCATTCTCCAGAGCCACGCGGGCCACCTTGGCAGGATCGATGACACCGGCCTGGCGCATATCCTCGTAGACATCGGTGCGGGCATTGTAGCCGAAGTCGCCCTTGCCCTCGCGTACCTTCTGTACGACCACGGCACCCTCCTGACCAGCATTGCTGACAATCTGGCGCAGAGGCTCCTCAATGGCGCGGCAGATGATGTTGATACCCGTCTGCTCATCGGCATTGTCGCCCTTCAGGCCAACCAGAGCCTGCTGAGCGCGGATGTAGGTGGTACCACCACCGGCCACGACACCCTCCTCGATGGCGGCGCGAGTAGCGCACAGGGCATCGTCGACGCGATCCTTCTTCTCCTTCATCTCCACCTCGCTGTTGGCACCCACGTAGAGCACTGCCACGCCACCTGACAACTTGGCCAGACGCTCCTGCAGTTTCTCCTTGTCGTAGGAAGAGGTGGTATTTTCGATCTCAGCCTTAATCTGGTTGATGCGGTCTTTGATGGCCTGAGAGTCACCGGCACCATTGACGATGGTGGTGTTGTCCTTCGTGACGGTCAGTTTGTCGCAGGTGCCCAGCATCTCGATGGTGGCCTGCTCCAACTTGAGGCCCTTCTCCTCGCTGATGACGGTGCCACCGGTCAGCACGGCGATGTCCTCGAGCATAGCCTTGCGACGGTCGCCGAAGCCAGGAGCCTTGACGGCGCAGATCTTCAGGCCGCCACGCAGACGGTTCACCACGAGCGTGGTCAGAGCCTCAGAGTCCACATCCTCGGCGATGATCAGCAAGGGGCGTCCGCTCTCGGCAGCAGGCTGCAGGATGGGCAGGAACTCCTTGATGTTGGAGATCTTCTTATCATAAATAAGAATGTAGGGATTCTCCATGGCGCACTCCATCTTCTCAGAGTCGGTCACGAAGTAGGCGCTCAGATAGCCACGGTCGAACTGCATGCCCTCAACCACACCGATGTGGGTGTCGCGGCTCTTCGACTCCTCGATGGTGATGACGCCGTCCTTCGAGACCTTGCGCATAGCCTCTGCCAGCAGTTCGCCAATCTCCTTGTCGTTGTTGGCGCTGACGGTGGCCACCTGCTCAATCTTGTCGTAGTTGTCGCCCACCTGCTCGGCACTCTCCTTGATGTGGTCAACGACGGCCTTCACAGCCTTGTCGATACCACGCTTCAGGTCCATGGGGTTGGCACCTGCGGTGACGTTCTTCAGACCCTCGCTGACGATAGCCTGAGCCAGGATGGTGGCAGTCGTGGTGCCGTCGCCGGCATCGTCGCCAGTCTTCGAGGCCACGCTCTTCACCAACTGAGCGCCGGTATTCTCGAAGTGGTCCTCCAGTTCAATCTCCTTGGCCACGGTCACGCCGTCCTTGGTAATCTGGGGAGCACCAAACTTCTTCTCAATCACTACGTTGCGACCCTTCGGGCCCAGTGTCACCTTGACAGCATTAGCCAACTGGTCTACGCCCTGCTTCATCAACTCGCGGGCTTCAATATTGAATTTAATCTCTTTTGCCATAGTTTTTTATCTTTGGACAGAAATTATTATAATTACTCTAATTTCTGTCAGTGGTTATTTATCGTTTATTTCTCAATTATTGCGAGCACGTCGCTCTGGCGCATCATCAGATATTTCTCACCCTCGAGTTCAATCTCGGTGCCGCTATACTTGCCATAGAGCACTTCGTCGCCTTCCTTCAGGATCATCTCCTCGTCCTTGGTACCCTTACCCACGGCCTTGATGATGCCATGTAGGGGCTTCTCTTTTGCGGTGTCGGGAATAATGATTCCGCCAATCTTCTCTTCAGCCGGTGCGGGCACTACCAGCACGCGGTCTGCTAATGGTTTGATGTTCATAATACTTACTTTGTTTTTATTGAATGTTTAACGTATTTCTGCCACACCCTATGCGAAAAGCGTGCCAAACTGTCGCGTCTGACAATTTGGCACGCACACCACCATAAAAGTGTGACTCGCTATTCACCCAGCATTTCGATATACGAGTCAATTCTCTCCAGATAGCCTCTCTCCAGATAATCACGCCTGACGACCCTGTCACGCTCTATTCGCAAATAGTAAGCAGCCATGGCCCTGTTCTGCTGATTGTCACTGGTTATCGCCGATGGATTGTTGTGATAGTACCAGAAATCGTAATTCAGATAGGCTTCTGCCAATAGATAAGCATTATGGTAATTGCCCAAGTCGCACTGAATCTGATAGAAGCCCGCTTTATAGAAGTTATGCTTCATGCCTCGGGTTGCGGCATAGATTGGTGGGAATATCAAGACAAAGACTATCCAGAGGGCGGCCAGCGTGCCGATGATCCAGCCAAAGATCGACGACGGGCTACTCTGTTTCCACGCCGAGCGACGAGGCTTATCCTTGATTACTCGGACGGGAATCTTCATTAGCAGGAACACCAGCAAATCGAAGATGGCAGAAAAGACCAGATAGGCAGCAAACAGTCCTTCCTCGCCGCTGATAGAGGATATACTGATCATCAACTGCAGCAAAACCATCAACCAAAATCCGAACCGTTTCCACCTGATGAGCAGGCCAATGCCCACCATCACACTAATGCCAAGAAACATGATGGGCAGACCAAAATTGTCTGGGCTGGAATATGTACAAGGTGTCCAGTCGCCTCTGACAAAAGCAGACAGATTGTCGGGCACACCCCAGATGAGTCCAGCAAAGAAGGCGATGACGCCTACACCGAAGAACAGCCAGAGGAACAGGGTGGTAATGATGCTGCGCTTACGTTTGGGAGAGGATTCGGTCTGAGGGGTCAGTATGGTCTCTGGCGAATCATCGGCAGTTGCAGGGTGAAGCACGGTGTCCGCCGAGTTCGTCTTCTCAGGCTTTGCCTCTTTCTGCTGGCCCAGAAACTGGCGGATCTGAGCCACCGACTGCGGACGCTTGTTGCGACTGAGGCTCATCATCCACTTGATCAAGGCCTGCATCTGCTGGCTGACCGGTTGCGGATAGGCGAAGGCCCCATCCTCGTTGATGCCCGTCAGCGAAGGCGGCTGTTGGTTGGTCAGCAACGTGAAGAGCGTGGCGCCCAGCGCATAGAAGTCGGTCCACGGCCCAAACTTGTCCATCGCCTGCTCCACCTGCTCCATCGGGGCGTAGCCCGGCGTATAGCAGAGAGCCGACGAGGTGGCCTGCGACACGCCATCCGAACCGCGCATCTGCTTGCTGGCACCGAAGTCGATCAGGTAGGCCGTGCCCTGACGGTCGACCATGATGTTGCCCGGCTTGATGTCCAGGTGCCAGATGTGCTGCTGGTGCACCGCGTCGAGTGCCTCCAGCACCTGTGGCAGGATCCGACGCACCTCGGTCTCGGTGAGAGGCTTGCGCTGCTGCTTCAGCATGTCGGCCAGCGACTGGCCGTCAATATAGTCCATCACATAGTAGACGGTGCCGTTCTCCTCGAACAGGTCATGCACCTCCACGATGTGGGGACTCTTCAGCCGCCGCAGGCGGAGGGCTTCTTTCTTGAACTTCTCCCGCTGGCCGTCGAACGAGGCGTGATTGTCCGGCACGCTGACCGTCACCTTCTGACCATAGCGCATATTGATGCCCTTCATGAAAAATTCCTTCATGGCGAAGCGTTCGTCGAACACGGTGTTGCGCACCACATACGTATTGCCGAAGCCACCTGCACCGAGTTGCCTCTCCACGCGGAGGTCACCACCCCGCAACAGTGTGCCTACTGGGAGCATATTCTCATTCATAGCGTATTCCTTTTTCACATTATCTGCTGCAAAGTTACACGTTTATCCTCACATCACCAAACAATTATCGCCAAAAAGATCAGTCCCCAGCCTTATTTCCCCTTTTCACCGCCCCCTCCCAACAAAGAGCACCACCTGCAACGATGTGCGGGTGGTGCTTCCTTATTTGATTTGGAATCAGAGAGTCGCCGACTTATTTGTAGCCAGGATTCTGCCATTCTGCCTTCTGCTCAGCAGAGAGGTTTGTGCCATCGCTGTTCTGCAGCACATCGATGAAGGCCTGCGGAATGGGACGTAACTCGTGCTTACCAGCAGTAATGTTCTTAGCCTCGGGGTTGAAAGCCTTGGCACGCTTGATGAGCAGACCAGCACGAGAGAGTTCCTCCCAACGGTTCCACTCACCCAGCAACTCACGGGTACGCTCGTTGAATACAAAGTTCAGCATACGGTCGTAGTCACTCGTAGCACCGATAGCAGCCAGAATATCCTCGTCCTCCTGAGGCAGTTGCGTGTAACTGGCAATTTGGAGGTCAGAAGCATCAGTAGTTTCGGCAATACCCGTAGACAGGTAATAGGTGTTCGAATGGGTGTGAGAAGCATAGTAGGCCTCGCTCATTGTGAGTTTCTTGGTCTGATCGTTCGTGCCGAGTCCTGTGCAGTTAGAGTTGTTGCCAGCGATACTGTTGTCTGCCATACCGCCGTCAGCCTTCAGGAATGCCATCGAGCCATCAGTGTAGAAACTACGATCCTCACCCTGTTTCCACTGAGCACGTGCACGGAGCACGTTGATTGTGGCAATAGCGTCCTGATACTTACCCTGGCGCACCTGAGCCTCAGCCTTGATGAGATAGGTTTCGCCTGTGCGGGCCATGATGACATCGCGGTGGGCATCACCCTTCTCTGCAGTACGGCTGCCGTCAGCGGTCTTGTTGATGCCGCAGAAGACATTAGAGGTAGCGGTGTTGCCGCTGACACCATAGTTATAGAGCACGTACTGACCGTTCATGAACAGAGGGAAGGCATTGGGCACCCACTTGCCCGTCTCAGGATTGACAAAGGAGTGCGCCTGTCCGCCACGTCCAAAAGTACCAAAGGGCTCGCCGTCGAAGCGGTTGTCGTTCTTCTTATTCAGGATGAAGATGATACCCTGATCACCGGGTTCAGGCACCTGTGCCAACTGGATACCGTTGTCGGCAGCCACCTTGTCGCGATCGTAGACGGTGATGTCCTTTCCGTTTGCATCTTTCACCTTCTTTGTCACACCAATGTTGTTCAGGCCGTAGACAGTCTTGAAGGTCTTCCACATACGGGCATCATTCACGTTGTCAAATGCAGAGTAAGTGTACTCTGTAGGACGGCAACGCTGGAAGTCCATCTCACCAATATAGGCACCACGACGCACCCAACCACCAGAGAAGTTGGAGAACTGGGGCGAGAAGTAGTTGTAGGTACGATTGCCAAAGCGTCCCTGAGTGGTTGCATCGCCATTGTGTTCAGCAGCCATCAGAATTTCGCTGAGACCCTCGTTGGGGCAATTGACACCCGTCCAGTTAGCATAGAGGTCACTATAGTTTGCAGCCAGCGGGCAAGCAGCGATGACCTCATCGCACAGGGCAATAACGCGGTTCAGGTCTGCTGTCTTGTCATAGCCACTGTTCCAATCGTTGCAACGCTCAGACTGACGGAACAGCAGCGCCTTGGCCAGGAAGTGGGCAGCAGTGTACTTAGTCCAAGTGCCATTGCCACGCCATTTATTGGTGGGCAGCAGTTTATAAGCCTCCTCGAAGTCGGCAATGACCTGATTCAGAGTTTCCTCGGCAGTAGAGCGGGTGTAGTCTTTCTTCACCTCGCCATTGGCAGGCTCGGTCTGCAGGACCACTCCACCATACTGTGCAAACAGGCGATAGTAGTTATAGCCACGCAGGAAGTGGGCTTCGCCAAGAGCCTTGTTACGACTATCCTCGTCGGACACCATCGAGGCCTTTGAAATGACCAAGTTGGCAGTAGATATGCCATAATACATCTGGTTCCACAGAGCCGACACGGCCGGGCAGTTGTTGTTAGGGGCACCCAGAGCCTTGGTGAAGTCCAGCGGATTCAGGTTGTTGTCATAGGTATTCCAGATGTCAGAAGTATTATCGGCACCAGTGGTGAACTCGTCGCATCCGTAAAGCGTGATGCCATAGGCCCACTCGTAGCCAAAGTGCCAGCGAATATTTCCATAGAGACCCGCAGCCATCTTCAGGGCGCCATCTTCAGTCTCGAGCAGTGCGTCGGTATAGAGGTGACCGGCATCCTCCTTCAGGAAGTCGTCGCCGCATGAAGAGAAACTCATAACAGCACAGAGCGACAAAGCACCGCAAACTAATTTGCTATTGATATATTTCATATTGGTATTTCCTTATTTTATATAATAATGTATACGCACTCACAGATTAGAAGTCAACCGACAAACCTACGGTGAAGCCACGGTTGTAATAGGTAGCACCTGTATCCAAATCCATGAAGTCAACCGACGAATAGAGCATACCCAAGTTCTTGCCCTGCACGTAGATTTTAGCACCATTGATGCCCAGAGTCTGGCAGATGCTCTTATCGAGATTGTAACCCAGTGAGAGGTTGCGGATCTTGATGAACGAAGCATCCTTGAAGCCCAACAGGGCTGCCTTCTTGTCACCGCCACCCGTGCTATAGATAGGCTTCTGCCATTCAGCACCAGTGTTGTCAGGACGCCAGTAGTCAATCTCACGCTGCTGATACATGCCATACTGTCCTTCACCACCGGTGTTGACCATATACTTGAAGCGACCCTGAAGTTCGAGTGACAGTTCGAAGCCCTTCCATGTCAAGGTGTTAGACCAGCCTGCAGTGAGACGCGGATTCTGATTGCCCAGGATAACACGGTCCTCATCATCAATCTTGTAGTCACCATTCTGATCGACGGGACGAACCATACCTGCCGAGAAGTTCTCGCCATTGGCATTGAACTTAGCCATCTCCTCGGCATCGCCCTCCTGCCACAGACCAGCATTCTCGTAGCCATAGTAGACGGCAATGCTCTCGCCAATGAACCAGGCATTGTTGATATCGTCTTCCTTACCATTCGAGAGTTCCTCAATCTTGTCCTTCTGCCATGCCAGGTTCAGGTTCGATTGCCACATGAAGTCGTCTGTCAGCACAGGAATGGTATTCAGTGTCAACTCAAGACCCTTGTTGCTGGTCTTACCCACGTTGTCCATCATCGAAGGATAGCCGGAGAGCGAAGGCACGGTCATCAGCATGAGCAGGTCCTTAGTCGTAGATGTGTAGAGATCGATGGTACCGCCGATGCGACCCTTCAAAACGCTGAAGTCAATACCGAAGTTCCACTGAGTGGTCTTCTCCCACGACAGGTTCTTGTTAGGCATCTTGTTGGAACCACTGGTGTAATAAGGCTCGTTGGTGACCAAGATCTGAGAGTTACCGGGGCTGAAAGGCATCCAATAGGAACTGATGACACCCAGCGTGCCATAGGCATCGACGGCAGAGTTGCCAGTCACACCAACACCCAGACGCACCTTCAACTGATCCAGCCAGTTGACATCCTTCAGGAAGTCTTCCTGCTCCATGCGCCAACCCAGGGCCATAGAGGGGAAGAAGTCCCACTTGTTGCCTTCGGCCAGCACACTGCTACCATCCCAACGGGCACTGGCAGTCAGCAGGTAGCGGTCTTTCCACGAATAGTTTACACGGGCCATATATGATGAAAGGGCATATTCTGTCAAGCCTGTACCCATCGTGGCCTTGTTGGCCGACTCTGTAATATCCACCGAACCCATATAGTTCCAGAGGAATGAAGCCAGAGGAATACGCTCTGCGTGCAATGCGCTGGTTTCCTGATTGCTCTTAGAAGCCGACTGCAACAGAGTAACACCAAAGGTGTGCTCGCCCAAGGTCTTGTTGTAGAGAATCATGTTGTCAAGAGTCCAAGCGAAGTTGCGGGTGTCGTTGCGAGTAGCATAGTTGTTACCACCGCCACGGGCTGCAGATGAGGCATCGATGAAAATGCCCGAACGATAGAAACGGAAGTCGGGACCAAACTGCAACTTATACTGCAAGCCCTCCAGTGGCTTCCAGATCTTTCCGAAGTCAATCTGGCTGTAGAAACTGCCCAGAGCGCGGAAGACTTGACGGTTATCCTTCGACTTGTTCCATTCGTCAATGATAGTATAGGTGTTGCTCACCGAACCACCAGGCACCAGTATGATATTGCCGGCATCGTCGTAGGGCTGTGCATAGCGCAGAATGCTCTTGGCAGCACCATAGATATCGGTAGGACCAGAATTGCTGGACTGACCTGTGCGGGAGAAGCCATACTTCTGCTCGCTGTAACTAACATTCAGCGAACCGCCAGCCTTGAACCAAGGCTTAGCCTGCACGTCGGCAGTAGCACTCAGGTTGTAACGGTCATACTCCTGCCCCTTCTGCGTACCCTTGTTGTTCAGATAGCCGAAAGAGACGCTTCCTGTCAGATTCTTCGAACCGCCACGAGCACTGACTGTGTGCTCCTGGGTAACACCAGTACGAGTCACAAAGTCGGTCCAGTCGGTGTCGGTCACCTTTGAACCATCCCAAGTACCGCTTGCCCAGCCCTTTTCAATGTTGGCCCAAGCCACCTCGTCACCAGAGAAGAACGAACGATCCTGTTCCAGTGTAGGCTGGTCACCAGGTGTATAGCGGTCAGGAGCCGAGTTGTAGTAGGCCCAACGGCGCCATGTGATATAGTCGCTGGCAGACATGGCAGGACTCTTATCAACAATCTTTTCGAAGGTCATTGTACCATTGTAGGTCAACTGCATCTTGCCTTCCTGGCCACGCTTGGTGGTGATGAGCACCACGCCATTGGCGCCACGGCTACCATAGATAGCAGTAGAAGAGGCATCCTTCAAGATGTCGATAGACTCGATATCGCGGGGATTCAAGGTCTCGATGCCACCAGACTGCAAGGGCACTCCGTCAACGACATAGAGTGGTGAACTGCTGGCGTTGAGCGAACGAGTACCACGGATCTTGATGCTACCCACCGTACCCGGACGCTCGCTCGAGGTGATGTCCACGCCGGCAGCCTTGCCCTGCAGGGCCTCGAAGGCGTTCGACACAGGCTTCGCGTTCAGTTCCTTTTCGCCCACGCGGGTCAGGGCACCGGTCACGTCGCTCTTGCGCTGCACGCCGTAGCCCACTACCACCACCTCGTCCAGCATCTGCTTGTCCTCCTCGAGCGAGATGCTGAAGTTCTGCTTGCCATCCACTGGTACGGTCTGAGTGCGGAAGCCCAGATAGGAAATGACAATGTTGGCATTCGAGGGAACCTGATTGATGGTAAACTTGCCATCGTAGTCAGTCACGGCACCGTTTGAAGTACCTTTCACCATGACGCTGGCACCGATGATCGGTTCACCCGTGGCGTCAACAACAGTACCCGTCACCCTGCTCTGTGCAAAAGCCCCAGTGGAGCAGACCAGGCAGAGCAGCAGTAACGCGAGTCGGCGTATAGCCTCCACGCGCATCACACAGTGTTCTTTCATGTGTCTCATAAGTTAGCAATTAAAAAAACAATTACAGTTAGTTAGTGATTTAAATTAACGGTGCAAATATAAACATTTTTTATGAAAGCACAAAAAAAGGATTGAGTTTTTTGCTCAATCCTTGAAAAAAAATCCAACTTCAGGTGCTTTTCAGCATCTTTTTCGATTATTTGTAGCCGGGATTCTGCCAGGCGGCCTTCTGATCGTCTGTCAGGTCAGAACCGTCTGCATTCTTCAGGCCGTCGATGAAGGTCTGGGGAATAGGACGGTAGATGTGACGGTCCTGAACGCCTGCGGCAGCCTCGGGATTGAAGGCCTTGGCACGAGCCACGAGGGTCTTGGTGCGTGAGAGGGTCTCCCAACGCTGCCACTCACCGATAAGTTCGCGCGAACGCTCGTTCAGAATGAAGTTGATGGCACGGGCCTGCTGTCCATTGACGCCCAACTTCGACAGGATGGCCTCATCCTCTGCAGGCAGATTGTCCCAAGTCCAGTTGGTCAGGTTGCTGGCAGCAGTGGTCACGGGCTGCGTGGGGTTGGAGAGGTAGTATGTGTTCATCCAGAGGTTGGAGTTCTCATACATGGCAGCATTGCTGGCATTGTCGTGCAGGGCGTTGCTCACCTCAAATGCTTTCGAGCCGTCCACATAGTAAGAGCGATTTTCACCGTTCTTCCACTGAGCACGGGCACGAATCACGTCGATATCAGTCTTGGCCTCAGCATAGTTGCCCAGACGGGCATTACACTCAGCACGCACCAGATAGGTCTCTGCCAGGCGAGCCATAGTGACATCACGATATGCATCGCCCTTCTCTGCCTGACGGGTTCCGTCTGTGCACTTGTTGATGCCGGCAAAGAAATTGCAGATAGCCGTACTCTTGAAGTCAGGAGCCACATACTGCCCGTTCTGATAGAGAACAGAAGCACTGGGCACCCACTGGCCCGGATGTGAAGAGAGTTCGCCAGTGGTGGCAGTCTGACGAGCATCCTTGTTCCACTCAGGCAGACGCTGGTTGTCATCCCTAAAAGCATTGTCGTAGTTCACTGTGCCGTCAGCCTTCCTCTCTGAGAACTGTGCATAGGCACCGAAGGTATAGCCGTCGTAGGTGTGGTCATCGGCAGTATTCAGAATCATGATAGCACCCGGGCCGCCAAGTTCCACGCCAAGGGTATCTTTCACCACAGTGTTAATGCCATAGACGGTCTTGAAGGTCTTCCACAGACGAGCATCATTCACGTGATCGTAGACAGCATAAGTGTACTCCGTAGGACGGCAACGCTGGAAGTCCATCTCGCCCGTCCAAACACCTCGCTTGGTCCAGCCACCGCCGAAGCCGGCGCCGAACTGCGGACCAAAGTAGTTGTAGGTGCGGTTGCCAAAGCGGCCCTGCGTAACACTGTTGTTATTGAAGCCAGCAGCCATCAGTATTTCGCTGAGTTGCTCTGTCTCGCAGTCTACGCCCGTCCAGTTGGCATAGAGGTCGCTGTAGTTAGGAGCCAGCGTGCGGGCATTGATGGCATAGTTGCAAGCCTCGATAGCCTCCCTCAGGTCGGCCTCCTTGGTGCTGGCATTGAAAGCATCGCAACGCTCCGAAGCACGGAACAACAAGGCCTTAGCCAGGAAGTGAGCAGCAGTGGCCTTAGTCCAGGTGATACCCTTGCCATAGGTGAACTCCTCACCCTGGAAGAGGTTGTAAGCCTGACGCAAGTCACTGATGACCTGAGCCCAAGCCTCTTCCTCAGTGGCCTGAGTGAAATTACGTACGACACCCGAGGCAGGCGTTGTCTGCAAAACGGGGCGTCCATACTGGGCCGTCAGACGGTAGTAGTTGTAGCCACGCAGGAAATAGGCATGTGCCAGGCAACGATTACGCACAGTCTCATCACTGATAAGGCCAGCCTTGTCGATGATGGTATTGCAAGAGGCTATACCATAGTAGAGTTCGTTCCAAAGTGCATCGATAGCGGGGCAGTTACCATTGGCAGCACCCAGGGCTGTTGTACAGTTCAGCGGAGAGAAGCGGGTGTCATAGGTGTTCCACGGTTCGCTGGTGAGGTCGTTGGCATTCGTGAACTCATCGGTGCCGTAGAGTGTGATGCCATAGGCCCACTCGTAGCCGAAGTGCCAGCGCAGGTTGCCGTAGAGCGACACCGCAAGTGCCTCCAGACCTTCTTCGGTCTCGAAGTACTGGGTAGAATACTTGGTGGTCAGGTCCTCGTCGAGGAAGTCGCCAGCACAGGAAGTCATACCTGCCGTCAGCGTTGTGGCAAGTAGGCCACCTATTATATATTTATTGTATTTCATAACCTTCATATATTTTAATTACACATTACATTCCTATCTCTTAGAAGCCAATTTCTAAACCAAAGACGACACTGCGGTTGAAGTAGGTCTTGCCAGTATCAAGGTCGAAGCCGTCGATGCTCTGATAAATGCTGAACGGATTGATAACCTGAGCATAGAGTTTGGCATGCGACAAAGTGGCAGCCTTCAGCAGAGGCTTAGGCAGATTGTAGCCTAAAGAGATGTTACGCACCTTGATGAACGAAGCATCGCGGAAGCCCAATAGACTGGAGAAGTTGTCGCCAGAACCAGAGGTAGCCTGGGCCAAGATAGGCTTCTGCCATTCAGCACCGGTATTCTGCGGTGTCCAATAGTCCAATTCACGCTGATTAGCATGTGCCGTCAGTGCTTCGCCACCGGTTGAGAAGGTGTAGCCCATACGACCGATGACAGAGAAACTCAGGTCGAAGCCTTGATAAGAGAAGTTGTTAGTCCAACCGAAGGTGGTCTTCGGATTGCGGTTGCCCAGCACAATACGATCTTCGACCGTCATCTGATAGTCGCCATCCACATCGTGAGGACGCACGTTACCGGCAGTGAAATTATAGCCGTTGGCATTCCACAGAGCCATCTCCTCGGCATCGCTCTCCTGCCAGATGCCATCGTTGCCATAGCCATAGTAGACGCTGAGCGACTCACCAATGAATAGAGAGTTGTCTGGCATATCGTTCTTGCCATAGGCCAGTTCGACAATCTCATCTTTCTGGTAAGCCAGGTTGAGGTTCGTTTCCCACTCAAAGCCCTTTGTTTGGACAGGTGTGGCGTTCAGGGTGAACTCAATACCGTGGTTCTTGGTCTTACCTACATTGGAATAGGTGCCGGGGAAGCCTGTCAGCGTGGGGATGTTGGTGTACATGATCACATCGTCGGTATGGCTCCAGTAGTAATCCAGGCTACCCCAGATACGGCCGTTCAGGAAACCATAGTCCAAACCGATGTTCCACTGTGTGGTCTTCTCCCAGCCCAGGTCGGGATTTGCCATGGTGAGTTGGTTGGCGGTATAATAAGGCTCGTTGGTAGTGTAGCCCAGCACATCGGTCAAGCCATTGAAGGGCAGATAAACACCCGTGATGTCACCCTTTGTGTCGTAAGGAGACACTGCGGCATTACCCGTAACACCTACGCCAAAACGGACTTTCAGGTTGCTGATCCAATCGTATTGCTTGATGAAGTCCTCTTCAGCAGCACGCCACGCAAGGGCAGCAGAGGGGAAGAAGTCCCATTTATTGCCGTCGGCCAACTGAGAAGCACCATCCCAACGTCCGCTGACTGTCAGCAGATAGCGCTCGTTGAAACCATAGTTCAGGCGAATCATGTAAGACTCAAGTTGACGTTCTGTGAGCCCCGAGCCCAATCCTACACTCTGATCTGCATTGCTGGGGTTGACGGTATTGAAGGCATTCCAGAGATAGGAGTCCTTCTCAATGACGCTGGCGTGCATGTTCGATGTCTCGGTGTTCCACTTCGAAGCAGTCTGCAGCAGCGTGACGCCCACCTTATGCACATCAGCAAAAGTGCGGTCATACATCAGCATATTGTCGAGTGTCCAAGAGAAGTCACGGCGGTTCTGCAGGCGAGAGTAGTTCTTACCTTCTGTGCCGTTGGAATTGATCTTGTGTGAAGAGAATCCGTCGATATAGACACCCTCACGCCAGTGACGGAAATCAGGGCCAAATGCCAACTTATATCTCAGGCCCTGCACAGGCTTGAAAATCTCGCCGAAGTCGACTGTCGCCGAGAAATTACCCAGTGCACGGAAAGTCTGCGACTTCTGCTGAGAGTGATTCCACTCGTCCATTATCGTATAGACTGCACTCTCGCCACCAGGATTGATGACGGTGTTGCCATTCTCGTCGTAAGGTACGGCATAACTGAAAATCTGCTTGGCAGCGCCATAGATGGCATCGGGCACAGACCCCGAACGACCGCCGAGGGTAGACATACCGTAGTCCTGCTCAGCCCATGTGCCGTTGATGCTGGCCTGGATGGAGAACCACTTGGTGGGCTTGATGTTCACGCTGACCTTGCCTGTATAGCGGTCGTACCACTGGCCCTTCTGAGTACCCTTGTTGCTCAGATAGCCGAAAGAGGCATACGAGTTCATCGTCTCTGTGCCGCCGCTAATAGCCAAGGTGTGCTCGTGAGAAACTGCAGTCTGGGTGACAAAGTCCGTCCAGTCAGTACTCTTTACACGGGAAGCATCCCACGAACCGCCGTTCCATCCGTTCATAATGTTTTGATAGGAAGCGGGGTCGAGTGAGGCAATGTTGTTGAACAGCACCTCATCCTCAGCCATAGTGGGATTCAGCGGGTCGACATACTTTGTTGCATCGGCATTGTGGGCGGCCCAGCGTGCAAACTGAATGAAGTCGGCAGCACTCATGGAGGGCGAGCGGTCGACAATGTTCGAGATGGTCACCGTGCCGGTATAGTCAATACTGGTCTTGCCGGCCTTGCCCTGCTTGGTGGTGACGAGGATGACACCATTGGCACCACGCGAACCATAGATAGCCGTAGCCGACGCATCCTTTAAGATGTCGATGCTCTCAATGTCGCGGGGATTCAGTGTCTCAATACCTGATGCCGACATGAGGGGCACACCGTCAACAACGTAGAGAGGTTCGTTGCCTTTGTTAAGCGAACGCTCACCACGAATGCGGATGGAACCGATCTGTCCAGGACGTTCGTTGGTGGTGATGTCCACACCTGCAGCCTTGCCCTGCAGGGCCTCGAAGGCGTTGTTCACAGGACGGTTGTTCAGTTGTTCCTCACCGATGTTGACCATCGAGCCCGTGACGTCGCTACGTTTCTGTGTACCATAACCGACAACCACCACTTCATCCAGCAACTGCTTGTCTTCCTCGAGCGAGATGTTGAAGTTCTGCTTGCCAGCCACTGGGACTGTCTGTGTGCGGAAGCCCAGATAGGAAATGACAATGTTGGCATTCGAGGGAACCTGATTGATGGTAAACTTACCATCGTAGTCAGTCACGGCACCATTTGAAGTACCTTTCACCATGACGCTGGCACCGATAATCGGTTCGCCTGATGCGTCAACAACAGTACCTGTTACCTTGCTCTGTGCAAATGCTCCTGTAGAACATACAAAGAAGAGTAACAAGAACATGAGTCGGCGTATAGCCTCCACATGCAACACGCTGCATTCTTTCATGTTTCTCATAAAATGTTAGTAATAATTGGTTAGTTAAATCGTTAGTTCTAGTTTTACGGTGCAAATATAAACTTTTTTTACGAAAGCACCAAAAAAAGGATTGGGTTTTTCGCCCAATCCTTCTTAAAAAATGTAAACGACAGTTTATTTCACACTTTCCAGCAGGTCGACCTCCACTATTCGGAGTTCCGTTTTGCCCTTGGCGCTCTTCATGCGGTCCATCTCGTTGGCCACGCCGCCGGCCAGTTCCTTCACCAGGCCGAACTTCTGGCTGTCCTGGGCCGGACCGACCATTTTGATCGTCAGGTCCTTGGCGGCCACGGGCTGCGGGATGCTGATGTGCACATAGCCGAGCGAGGCAGGAGTGATGCCTTCCCACACCTTCTTCCGTCCGGCATAGACCTCCAGAGGATAGCACTTCTGGCGCCAGCCGGTCAGTTTGAGGGTGATCTCGCTGACGGCAGCCTTGCGGGCCAGCAGATAGGTCACCCAAGCATTCTCGCGCTCGCCGTCGCTCTTCCATTCGGTCAGTTCGTTGTCATCGTAGGCCCGCGGGGCATCCTGCTGGTTGCTGCCGGCCTTGACGCTGGCAATGTCTACGCTCGTAAAGATGTCCTTGTAACTGGGCCCGGCAGGCGTCTCGCCGCGAACAAGACTGGGCTTCAGCGTGAGGCCCGGCAGGACATTGGCAGCAGGGGCAGCCTGGGTCTTGACAGTCAGCGTGGCGGGACGCACGCCGTCGGCACAGACGGAGAGACCGATCTCACCTGCCGTGGGCGTTGAGCGCACCAGGATGCGGTTGACGCCACACTCCACGGGCAGCGACATGGCCCCTACGTAGTTGTCGCTCACGTTCTTCTTGTTGGAAGAGTCGAGCAGGGCCTTTTCGCCCTTAGCCTCAGGATCTTTGGGCTTGTCGAACGAGAACTGCGAATTGTCGCGCGTGGCTATGCCGCCTATCCAGCGGGCCTCGCCCCACAGTTGGAAGTTGACCATGCGGTTGTCCAGCGGACAGCGGCGGCCCTGACGGTCGACCACCTCCACCTGGACGAGCACCATGTCGGCACCGTCGGCCTTCATGCCCTCAGGATTTTCGATGGCTGTCAGTTTCAGTTGGAAGGGCTCGCCGGCAGTCTCAATCTTGTAGGAAGAACTATCACTGCCCCGGGCCTCGATAGTGCCGGGCTCAAACTTCACATCGCGGAAGGTGTGGAGCCACTGGTAGGTGCGCTCGCCCCGACCCACGCTCTTGCCGTTGACGAAGAGTTCCACCTCATCGGCGGTGGAGACCACATAGACGGGCTTCACGACTCCCCCTCCTTGGGAGGGGGTAGGGGGGAGGCTCTCATAGTTCCAGTGACCAATAATATATGTTCGCGCGCGCTCGGGCGAAACCCATCCGTCCCACATCACCTGATGGGCAAAGAAGGCATCCTTCGGAATGCGCATGGCATCGGTGACGCCACTGGTGCGATAGTTCGACTCGCCGCGGTGATGGGTGTTGGTATCGGAGAAGACAATCTTCACGCCACCGCTATTGACACGCTTGCCCGTGCCGGGCCGCTCCAGCCAGTACTCGTGCCAGCGTTCCACCATGCCACAGGCCAGCCGGTCCATATTGTGATTGTAGTCCAGTGCAGGTGCACCGCGATAGAGCGGGCCGTCGCCCTCCTTGTGGAAGGGATAGGAGTATTCGTCCCAATACTTGCGCAGGCCCTCGTCGCGATAGTACTCCATCGACCACATGGGCTTGGTGGCACTCTTGTTGATGTAGAGCATCTCGCCGCCGTACTCGGCCTCAGGACGGTCGAGCATCTCGCGGCTGCCGATGGCGCGGCCGCCGTTGGGGTCATACTCGTTGCGGATCTGCTTCATCTCCTCCATGTGTTCCTTCGAGATGCGGAAGTTGCCGCACTCGTAGAAGATGATGCTGGGGTTGTTGCGGTTGTAGATGATGGCGTCGCGCATCAACTGGGTGCGCTGCTGCCAGCGGGCACCGTCGACATCCTTCTCGGCATCGCCGGCCGGCATGGCCTGCATCAGACCCACGCGGTCGCACGACTCGATGTCCTGCTTCCAGGGACAGACGTGCATCCAGCGCACCAGGTTGCCGCCGCTCTCCACCACGAGGGCGTTAGAATAGTCGCTCAGCCAGGCGGGCACCGAGATGCCCACGCCGGGCCACTCGTTGCTGGTGCGCTGGGCGTAGCCGTGCACCATCAGCACGCGGTCGTTCAGATAGAACTTGCCATCCTTGAACTCCGTCTTGCGGAAGCCCGTGCGGGTGATGACATCATCAATTTTGGAGCCATCATCGGCCTTCAACAGTGTTTTCACCGTGTAGAGATAGCCATAGCCCCACGACCAGAAATGCAGGCCGCTGACCTCACCTGCCACATTGACCGTGCGAGTCTCGCCTGGTTTCATGGTCACGCGCTGGCCATCAAGATGAGCCACTTCCTTACCCTCGAGGTCAAGCACTTTGGCAAAGAAAGTGAAAGAACGCTCGCGGCTATCCTCATTCTTGACTTGAGACTCGGCGTGGATGACGGCCTTGCGACCGGCGATGTCGAAATCGGTGGCATAGACGTAGGTGCCTGTCGTACCCAGATTCGAGTAGAGGGGCAACGTCTGATAGAGACGGTCAGTCAGGTGCAGATAGACATTCTTCGGCAGTCCGCCGTAGTTAGCGTTGAAGTTCTTGTCGTTCCACTGGTAGCGGCTGTTGAGCGTGCGGTCGCGATAGGTCCACGAGTTGTCGCAGCGCACGGCCAGCACGTTGTCGCCAACCTTCGCATAGGGGGTCAGGTCGAAGCCGAAGGCCATGACGCCGTTGTCGCTGAAGCCCACCTTCTCTCCATTGAGCCATACGTCGGCACCCTGACGGGCACCCTCGAACTCGATGAAGACCTTGCCCTGCAGGTTCTGCTCGCTGAGGGTGAAGTGCTTGCGATACCAGCAGATGGTGTCGGTCAGGTCGACGATGTCCTTGCGGAAGGCCTCGTCGCCATTGAAGGCATAGGGCAGCGTCACCTGCTGCCAGCCACGGTCGTTGTAGTCGGGCTTGGCGGCATCGGCCACGTCGCCCACCTGCAGACGCCAGTCGGCATTGAAATTCAGTTTTTCTCTCTCGATGGCCGATGCCGTCATCGCCAGCATCAGCAGGGTCAGTGAAAGAATCAGTTTTCTCATGTCGGTTATTGTTATTTTCAGTTTATTCTATCTTTTCGCCATTCACCACCACGTTCTGCAGCGTCAGGTTCTCAATGGGCCGCTTCGTGAAGGCCTTCTCCTTGGCGCCGTCCTTCACGTCGATGTCCTCGAACGAGAAGTCCGTCAACCTGAACTTGTCGGAACCCTCCACGTTGAAGAACACGCCGCAGTCCATCTGGATGTTCTTGAACGCCACGTTGTTGCACTGCGACAGGGGCATGTCGGGGCGGTCCTGCTTCTCGTAGAACTGTGTCCAACCCCTGATGAGCAGGCAGTTGCGGCATTTGCCGGTGAAGTTCTCCACGCGTACATATTCATAATGCTGGGGTGTGTCGGGGCGCATCTTCAGCCAGAGCACGTTGTTGGTGTTGTCGGCCACGCAGTTGCGCATGATCACGTTCCAGTCGTGCACCGACTCCGAGCCCAGTGTCATGCAGCCGTGCACCGTGCCATAGTGGCAGTTCTCCACCAATATATTATAGCAAGGACCGTTCTCCGGGGCCTGGTCGGCAAAGGTGCCCTTGCCGCCCTTCAGCACCACGGCGTCGTCGTTGACGTTCATATAGCAGCCGCGCACCACCACGTCGTGGCACACGTCGATGTCGATGGCATCGGTCGACGGGCCCTTGATGCCCGTGGTCGACGAGTAGATGTAGAGGTCGAGGTAGCGCACGTGGTCGCAGCGGTAGATGTGGTTGGTCCAGAAGGGCGAGTTGATCAGCCGCACGTCCTGGATGGTCACGTTCTTCGAGTTGGAGATATAGGTCAGGCGGGGCCGCTGGGCATCCTTGTTGGTGCACTGGCGGTTCCACTCACGGCGAATCCAGAACTCCTCCCAGTAGGGCTCGCCGCTGCCGTCGATGGTGCCCTTGCCCGTAATGGTAAAGCCGTCAAGGCCGTCGGCATTGACCAGTGCCACGAAGTACTTGCAGGTCTGGCCCTCGATGCGGGTCTCACGGATCTCGAAGTCGTGCACGCGCTCCGAGCCCTTCAGCACGCCGCCCTCCTGAATGTGGAGATGGGTGCCCTGCTTGAAGAACAGGCTGCCCGTGTAGAAGGTACCCCGGGGAACCACGATGACGCCACCGCCCGCCTCGGCTGCACGGTCGATGACGGCCTGGATGGCCTTCGTCTGGATGTCGGTCGTACCCTGGCGCACGCCGTAGTCGGTCAGCACATACTGCTTGCCCAAGGTCTTCACGTCGACCTTCGCCGTGTCGGTGAACCACTCGGCCATCGGCTCGCCGTTGGGCCATACTTCCTGCTTAGTCACCTTTTTCTTTCCCATGGCCACGGTGCACAGCATCAGCAGCACCAGGCCCATCAACAGTCTCTGTTTCATCGCTATTTTTGTTTTATGATTAGTTTTTGGGGACAAAGATACGAAAAAATTGTCAAACGATGCACGTTATATCAAAAAAAGTCGTACCTTTGCGGAAGAAATACCTAAATAATAAATATTTAAAGCATGAAAGAATTCTTTAAGTACACGCTTGCCACCATCTGCGGCATCGTGATTTTGTTCATCATCGCCGGCATCATGTTCATGATTTCGCTGGCAGGTATGGTCGCCAGCGGCAGTGCACCCGTGAAGGCCGAAAAGAACTCGGTATTCGTGATCAACCTCAACGGGGTAGTCACCGAGCGGGCCGAGGACTCCGATCCGTTCTCCGGGCTCCTGGGCGAGGCCGACATGAGCGTCATGGGACTGGATGACCTGGTCAAGGCCATCAGGACGGCCAAGGACAACGAGAACATCAAGGGCATCTACCTGGAAGGCGGCGCCTCCAGTTTCGATGCGCCCGCCACGGCCCAGCAGGTGCGCGATGCGCTGAAGGACTTCAAGGAGAGCGGCAAGTGGATCATCGCCTATGCCGACCAATACATGCAGGGCAGTTACTACGTGGCCAGCGTGGCCGACAGCCTCTTCATCAACCAGACGGGCATGATCGACTTCAAGGGTCTGGGCGGCAAAGGCTACTACCTCACCGGACTCTACGAGAAGATCGGCGTGAAGTATCAGGCCACCCGCGTCGGCAAATACAAGAGTGCCGTAGAGAGCGTCACCCGCAAGGACATGAGTGAGAACGACCGCGAACAGCGCGAGGCCTTCCTGCAGGGCATCTGGCAGCACTGGCTGGCCGACATGGCCGAGGGCCGCAAGGTCACTGCCGAGCAACTGAACCAACTGGCCGACGACAGCATCATGGTCTTTGCCAGCGTGGATGATTACAAGACCGCCAAACTGGTGGACGGCGTCATGTATCCCGACGGCATCAAGCAGGTCATCAAGGGCAAACTGGGCCTGGCCGACGACGAGACCATCAACCAACTGACGCTGGACGACATGATCGCCCTGGCCAATGAGGAGAAGACCGACGGTGAGGAGATTGCTGTCTACTACGCCTACGGCGAGATCATCGACGAGCCTCTGTCGTCGTTTGCCACCGAGCACGCCATCGTGGGCAGCACGACGGTGGAAGACCTGAACAAACTGGCTGCCGACGACAAGGTCAAGGCCGTCGTTCTGCGCGTCAACTCGCCTGGTGGCAGTGCCGCCGCCTCTGAGCAGATATGGCACGCCCTGAAGCATCTGAAGGAGAAGAAGCCCGTCGTCGTCTCCATGGGCGGCTACGCTGCTTCCGGCGGCTACATGATCAGCGCCCCTGCCAACTACATCGTGGCCGAGCCCACCACCGTCACCGGCTCTATCGGCATCTTCGGCCTCATCCCCAATGTCAGCGAACTGGTCAGCGACAAGTTGGGCGTCACCTGGGACGGCGTGCAGACCAACAAGCACGGCGACTATGAGACCAACCTCATCTTCGGCAAGGACAACGCCGAGGAGTTGCGCTACATGCAGACCTATGTGGACCGTGGCTACGACACCTTCCTCGGCATCGTGGCCGAAGGCCGCGGACTGACCAAGGAGCAGGTTCACGAGATTGCCCAGGGCCGCGTCTGGATTGCTACCGATGCCCTGCCCATCCACCTCGTCGACCAACTGGGCTCGCTCGACGATGCCGTGAAGAAGGCCGCCGAACTGGCTTCCGTGGAAGACTACCACACTGCCGCATACCCCGCCAAGGCCGACTGGTTTGAGACTCTGCTGGCCAGCACCGAGGAGAAGAAGGGCAGTTATCTGGACGAAGAGATGAAGGAGATGCTGGGCGAACTCTACGAGCCCCTGGTGGAGGCCCGCAAGGATCGTCAGCGCAACCGCCTGCAGGCCCGCCTGCCGTTCTCGCTGTCCATTAAATAAATAAGGTATCATTTGGAAGGCGATTTCATCAAAATCAACGAGTGGCTGTTGCCCTTCAGTTGGCTCTACGGCTTGGGAGTGCGCTTGCGCAACTTCTGCTACGACGTGGGCCTGCTGAAGAGCCGCGCCTTCCGTGTTCCCGTCATCTCCGTCGGCAACATCACCGTCGGCGGAACGGGCAAGACGCCCCATGTGGAGTATCTGGTCGAACTGCTCCAGAGAGACAACCGCGTGGCGGTGCTCAGCAGGGGCTACAAGCGGAAGACGAGCGGTTTCCTGGTGGCTGACAGTCAGAGCACGGCACGCGACATCGGCGACGAACCCTATCAGATCAAGCAGAAGTTCCCCGACATCACCGTCGCCGTCGACAAGCAGCGCGTCAGGGGCATCGACACGCTGACCGCACAGGACAGCGGCCTCGACGTCATCCTCCTCGACGATGCCTTCCAGCACCGGCGGGTCAAGCCGGGCATCAACATCCTGCTCGTCGACTACCACCGCCTCATCATCTACGACAAGTTGCTGCCGGCCGGCCGACTGCGCGAGCCTCTCAAGGGTAAGAACAGGGCCGACGTCGTGATCATCACCAAATGCCCCAAGGAACTGAAGCCGATGGAGTATCGTGTCATCACCAAGGCCATGGACCTCTACCCCTACCAGCAACTCTACTTCACCACCATGGAGTACGCCCCTTTGCGTCCCGTATTCCCTGACCATCGGGAGACGCCAGGGCGTCTGGAGTCGCTCGCGGGCCACCACGTGCTCCTGCTCACCGGCATCGCTTCGCCCAGACAGATCAAGGAAGATTTCGAGCGGGCGGTCGACTGCCACCTGAGCGTTCTGACCTATCCCGACCACCATCACTTCCGCCAGAAGGACATTGCCCGCATCAACAGCGAGTTTGCCGCCCTGCCATCGCCCAAGGCCATCATCACCACCGAGAAGGATGCGGCCCGACTGAAGCATATCGACGGACTCAGCGACGAGGTGCGGCGCCACATCTGTGCCCTGCCGATACGAGTCAGTTTCATGCTCGACCAAGAAGATAAGTTTAACGAAAACATTAAAGGCTATGTACTCAAAAATTCAAGAAACAGCATCCTGGCTAAAGGCAAGGATGACCACCAGTCCCAAGACAGCCATCGTGCTGGGAACAGGCCTGGGACAATTAGCTTCAGAAATAACTGACGCACTCGAGATTCCATATAGCGAGATACCCAACTTCCCCGTGTCCACCGTCGAAGGACATAGCGGCATGCTCATCTTCGGCAAACTGGGCGGCGTCGACATCATGGCCATGAAGGGCCGCTTCCACTACTACGAGGGCTACTCGATGAAGGAGGTCACCTTCCCCGTCAGAGTGATGTACGAACTGGGCATCAAGACGCTCTTCGTCAGCAACGCTGCCGGCGGCATGAACCCCGCCTTCAAGATTGGCGACCTGATGGTCATCACCGACCACATCAACTTCTTCCCCGAGCACCCGCTGCGCGGCAAGAACTTCCCCACCGGCCCGCGCTTCCCCGACATGCACGAGACCTACGACCACCAACTCATCGAACTGGCCAGCAAGATAGCCAAGGAGAAGGGCATCCGTCTGGTCTATGGTGTCTACATGGGCGTTCAGGGGCCCACCTTCGAGACACCGGCCGAATATAAGATGTATCGCGCGCTGGGTGGCGACACCGTCGGCATGTCGACCGTGCCCGAGGTCATCGTGGCCCACCACTGCGGCATCCGCACCTTCGGCATCAGCGTGGTCACCGACCTGGGCGGCTTCGACGTGCCCGTAGAGGTCAGCCACGAGGAGGTGCAGGAGGCTGCCGACAAGGCCCAGCCCCTCATGACGGAAATCATGCGCGAGATGATCAAGCGCAGTTAACCCCAAAGTCCCGTATGTTGCTATACCATAGCAACAAACAAAACAAAGAACAATGGAAATAGCAAAACTGGGAGAATTTGGCCTGATAGACCATCTGACCAAAGATCTCAACACGAAAAACGAAAGCACAAAGTACGGCGTAGGCGATGACTGCGCCGTGCTTCACTATCCCGACACCGAGGTGCTCATCACTACCGACCTGCTGATGGAGGGCGTCCACTTCGACCTCACCTACATCGACCTGCAGCACCTGGGCTACAAGTCGGCGATGGTCAACATCAGCGATGTGTTCGCCATGAACGGCACGCCGCGACAGATCACCGTCTCGCTCGCCCTCTCCAAGCGATTCACCGTGGAGGACATGGAGCAGTTCTACAGCGGACTGCGCATGGCCTGCGACAAGTGGGGCGTCGACATTGTGGGTGGCGACACCACCTCGTCCTATACCGGCCTGGCCATCAGCATCACCTGCATCGGCGAGGCCCGCCGCGAGGACATCGTCTATCGCAACGGGGCCCGCAACACCGACCTCATCTGCGTCAGCGGCGACCTGGGGGCCGCCTACATGGGCCTGCAACTGCTGGAGCGCGAGAAGAGTGTGTATTATTCCCAAGTAGATGCCCTGCAGAAGAAAATTGCTGCCGCCCAGAAGGCTGGTAATCAGAACGAAATCGCAAATCTCAAGTCTCAAATCTCAAACCTCAGCCAGCCCGACTTTGCCGGCAAGGAGTACCTGCTGCAGCGTCAGTTGCAGACAGAGGCCCGCGGCGACATTGTCCAGCGGCTGCGCGAAGCCGGCATTCGCCCCACCGCCATGATGGACGTCAGCGACGGCCTCAGCAGCGAACTGATGCACATTTGCAAGCAGTCGGGGGTGGGCTGCCGCATCTTCGAGAAGGAACTGCCCATCGACTACCAGACTGCCGTGATGGCCGAAGAGATGGAGATGAACGTCACCACCTGCGCCCTCAACGGCGGCGAGGACTACGAACTGCTCTTCACCGTGCCCATCGGCGACCTGGAGAAGGTGAAGGATCTGGAGGATGTCCACCTCATCGGCCACATCACCGACAAGAAGTTCGGCCACGTGCTCGTTACCCGCGACAACCAGGAGTTCGAACTCAAAGCCCAGGGCTGGAATCCGTTGAGCAGCGAGAGCAATGCTAAGTGAAACTTAAGCATTGCCGAGTCGCGAAACGGTTCGACACGCAGTGTCAATCCGTTGAGCAGCGAGAGCAATGCTAAGTGAAACTTAAGCATTGCCGAGTCGCGAAACGGTTCGACACGCAGTGTCAATCCGCTGAAAAAAGAGGGAAAATAAACTTTTTTTTAAAATAATCGGCCAAATGTTTGGCCGATTCGTTTTTTATTCGTACCTTTGCACCCGCAAACGAAAGGAATGCAGTGACACAATGGTGCCTTAGCTCAGTTGGTAGAGCATCGGACTGAAAATCCGTGTGTCCCCGGTTCGATTCCTGGAGGTACCACTCCTCCTTTCATTATGAATCCC
>JAFUUL010000125.1 GCA_017483805.1 Prevotella sp. | reverse complement strand
GCCTCTATTCCATCTGACCGACTACTCCCAGACGGATGGTGTCATTACCTCGCCATGACTTTTTTCGGACAGATTACGAGAATGGGGCTTATCGTGGTTTGGAAAAATGCTCTATAGGGTGCCTCATTCACGAAGTCAGGAAAAGTTTCTAAGGGTAAGACAAAGACTGAAAAATGCGATGCTTTGTTCCGATATCATCTTCGGGTGCAAAGTATGGCACTTTAGGCAGAAAGGTATGGCAGTTTACTGGGGTAAAGTCCTATCGGAACGACCGTAGAGTGCCATACTTTGCGCCCGAAAATGGCATCGGGAAAAGCCGAAGATGACGGCCGTTGGTTTGAAGCCTCCAAGCGGGGAGTTTGAAGGCTTCAAACGGGTCGTTTGGAGGCTCCAAACCCATCGATTGGAGGCTTCTAACTCATAGCCTTGGGGATGCCCACCATAGGCATCCCCCAAAAGCAAATTCTTTCTTTAATTTTACATATAGGCCCTATTTATAGGGATAGGGCCTTAACGTAAGTTAAGGCATTAAAGAGAAGTTCGGGATTTCCCGATACCCTATTGTTGATACTAAGTATCGCATTTTGGTGCAGTAGGTGTAGAAAGTGCTGTATGTTTTGGTTAGTTTCTGGCAAGCAGTCAATTGGCCGCGCCCGTGTGTGATATCCTCTGTACATCGGCTTTTCGATGTTTTCCGTGCCTTCCTTATTAACATACTTTCACTACCCAAATTGAAGCAGAACCCGGCCGTTAAACTTTTCTAATTTCAGGGCATAAAGATGTCGCGAGTCTGATTCTGTGCATCCGATTCAAATATCGTGGACGGACGTAAGGTTGTGAAATGACATATCGATGACACATAAATCAGCAGGCGAGGATGACAAACGATACATCCTCGCCCGCATTCCATTAGTTTTCTCTCTGAAATGCAATATAATTCATATTTTTTTTGTACCTTTGTCCCCGTAAACAGTAAATAGAAAGAAATTATGCCAGAGATTTGCCATTTCTACGGAATCGTCATCACTATGTATCTGCCAGACCACAACCCGCCGCACTTCCACGTGCGCTACAACGAATTTCGTGCCACTATCGACATACAGACGGGACAAGTGACGGGACAGATGCCCCGCCGCGCCCTGCATCTCGTCTTCGAGTGGCTCGACCAGCACAAGGACGAACTGATGGCCAATTGGGAGCGCATGGAGAATGGCGAGACTCTGGTAAAAATCAACCCACTGGATTAGTGTATGGAACAGACGAACGAACTCAAATGGGTCACAGCCGCCCGCGCACTCGACGACTACCGGCTGCACCTGACCTTCAACGACGGCAGCGAGCGCATCTTTGACTGCCTGCCGCTTATCGAGAAGTACAATCTCTTTGCCCCGCTTCGCGACAAGGCTGTGTTCGACCATTTTGACCTCGACGGCTGGACGGTCTGCTGGCTCGACGGTAACATCGACATCGCTCCCGAACATCTTTATGAGTTGGGCGTGGCAGCGTAGTTAATAACGTGTAGAAAGAAATGCAAGGACGGGAACCGAGGCCGAGGATGTCGGCGCTGGTTCCCTATTTGCAATTATCATTGTACAAACAATTCAGGTAGATACCATCTATGTAATTAAAATCTGAACAATAATAAGAAAGGTATGAAAAAAGTAATCATATTTGTAATAGCAATCATGACGATGGCAACAATGAATTCGCAGACGCTGACAGAGCGTCAAAAGGGATTGGCAGCATGTGCCTGCCTGATGGCACAGGGAGATTTGGAGCGGTTGGAGCCTGCCGTGCGCACGGCACTCGACAGCGGAGTGACCATCAACGAACTGAAGGAGGCCTTCTCCCAACTCTATGCCTACACGGGCTTCCCGCGCTCGCTGAATGCGCTGGGCGTGCTGAGCAAGGTGCTGGAGAGTTCTCCCTCCTTCGGGGGGAGCGGAGAGGGGGGCCGCTGGCAGGAGGGCAAGCCCTGGACGCGCCCCAAGGAGTGGGACGATGCCAAGGCCGCCTACGAACTGGGCGTGAAGAACCAGACGCAGGTGTCGGGCCGCCCGTTCAACTACGACTTCAGTCCGCAGGATGACTACTATCTGAAGGCTCACCTCTTCGGTGACATCTTCGCTGGCGACCTACTCTCTCACGCCGACCGCGAGATCGTGACCGTAGCCGCCCTGAGCGGCCTCGGCAAGGTGGCCCCGCAGTTGGCTGCCCACAAGCGAGGTGCCGTGAACATGGGCAACAGCCAGGAGACCGTCGACGAACTCTGCGCGTGGCTCTGCCAGGAGGGCTACACCCTCAGCACCGTCTGGCCCAAAGGCGAACCCAACACCGCCTTCGCCCAGTATTTCATCGGCAACAGTTATCTGGCCGTGCTCGACAAGACGGGACTCTGCAACGTGACCTTCGAGCCAGGCTGCCGCAACAACTGGCACGTGCACCACGGAGCCGTGCAGGTGCTCATCTGCGTGGCCGGCCGCGGCTGGTATCAGGAGTGGGGCAAGGAGCCCGTGGAGTTGAAGCCCGGCGTGACCATCGCCGTGCCCGAGGGAGTGAAGCACTGGCACGGCGCCGCCGCTGACAGTTGGATGCAGCACCTGACCTACCACACCAATGTGCAGCCAGGCAACAGCAACGAATGGCTGGAGCCTGTGACCGACGAAGTGTACGGCAATCTGAAGTAAGAACAACGATAAGTCACCCCATGACAAGAAAGGCATTGATAGTAACAGTTATTCTTGCCAGCACCATTTGCTCCATTCAGGCACAGAATAAGTTGACGAGAGTATTCCCTGAGAACGGGGCAACGGATGTGAACATAGACACGCATCTCATGGTGACAATGGCAGAAGATGTGGCCATTGGGCATCGGGGATTTGTGTCGGTGTATGACAAACAGACCGGACGGCTTGTTGACCGCCTCGACATGAGCATACCTGCTGGACCTACAGAGGGACAGCCCCAGAATCCTACGGCACAATATACGCCCGTACCTTATTTATATAAGTCGCAGGACATCACCAACCGCAACACCAAGGCCGGCACGCCGTCTGGTGTGAATGCCTGGGACACGGGCCGCTATCAACTCGACATCATTGGAGGGTTTTCCGATGGCTTCCACTTCTATCCCATCATCGCCAAAGGCAAGCAACTGACTATCTACCTGCATCACAACATGCTGGAGTATGGACACGAGTACTGCGTCACCATCGACAAAGGCGTCGTCGATGGGTTTGACGGCATCAAGGGAAAGAAGGGCTGGACATTCCGCACGAAAGACAAAGCCCCAGAGAGCCATCGACGGATGCTGACGGTTTCGGCCGACGGCACGGGCGACTTCTCTACCGTGCAGGGTGCGATGGACTTCATTCCCGACTCCATATCGAGGGCAGAGGACGGCTATCGGGTCGTGGTAAAGAACGGCGACTACGAGGAACTGGTATATTTCCGCAACAAGCGGTTTGTCACCATCGAGGGTGAAAGTCGCGAGGGCGTACTGATACACTACAGGAATAATGAGGTGTTCAACCCCCACCCTGCTGACATCAAGACCAACGAAGTTCGCGGCACCTTCCCCTCACGTCGTGCTGCCTTTGCTGCAGACAACTGTAGCGATCTCACGTTCCGCAACCTGACACTGAAGACCGACTGCAAGGGTCAGGCCGAGGGGCTACTCGTAAATGGGGAGCGGAATTTCTTTGAGAACGTCCATGTCATCGGCGACGGCGACGCACTGCAGGCCAACGGCAGTTGCTACTGGCAGAACTGTATCATTGACGGCGGTGGAGACACTATCCTGGGACGCGGCCCGTCGTTCTTCAACCATTGTACCATTACCAGTTACGGAGCCTTCATGTGGATTCGCAATACGGAGGAGAATCACGGCAACGTCTTTGTTGACTGCCATCTGAAGGGACTGTCGGAATATGCCGAGATTGGACGTCTGCCCGATAACAAGGGCAAGAACTATCCTCATGCCGAGTGCGTCCTGCTGAACTGCACACTGGAGAACATCCCCGACTACGGCTGGGGCAGAATCGACGAAGGGGCCAGGACGGCAACGATCCTGGAGTTCAATAGTCACGACACAGAGGGGCATCCCATAGACACCTCCAAGCGCCATCAACTGATGCGACAACTCGACCCCATACTTGACGCGCAACTCATCGGAAGATATTCCGACAGCCAGTGGGTACTGGAATGGAGGCGCAATTAGCATTCACGCATAAAATCAACACCAATGGTCACCGGCTGTTTGTGAATGGCAAAGAATTAAGTTGACTGAAGTTTCGCAAGTGAATATTCATTCATCAAGCGACTAATTTATACATTTGATAGAGTTTATGGAACTTTGGATTTTCATCAATAACCGCAGAAAGCAGTTCGCTGGCATCGGCAGAGATCATCTCTGCGATTTCCAG
>JAFUUL010000124.1 GCA_017483805.1 Prevotella sp. | reverse complement strand
TCCCCAGGCAAAAGCCCAAGAACGCTCGCTTCTTGTACTACTTCTATCTGTCTATGTAAGTCTTTCAAAGAACTCTCTCTGTTTTGCCCGCACCCGTTTTCTGGGCGAAAGCGGATGCAAAGGTACGACTTTTTTCTGAACCGCCAAAACTTTTCGGAAATATTTTTCACAAAAGACCGCAGATTTTCGCCTTTATTGACAAACCTGCGGTCTTACACCTATTAATATAATATACTTTTCAGTCTCTTCTTCCAAATATGCGAAGCAGATAGAGGAATAGATTGATGAAGTCGAGGTACAATGTAAGTGCCCCAAGCAGTGCATATTTTTGGGTAGAAGCACTGGCATCGGGAGCCATCATGAACATCTGCTTGATTTTCTGGGTGTCGTATGCGGTCAAGCCGACAAAGACAAGTACGCCCACATAAGAAAGAATCATTTCGAGTGCGGAACTCGCCACAAAGATATTGACGACAGTAGCGATAATCAACCCTATCAAAGCCATCATCAGAATCTTGCCCATGGAAGACAAGTCTGCCTTGGTGAAAAAGCCGACAAGAGACATAGTCCCAAAAGTACCTGCCGTAATCAAGAAAGTAGTGGCCAGGCTTCCCATCGTATAGACATAGAACAACGAAGAGAAAGTGATGCCATTCAACACCGCATAGGCTATAAACATCAACGTGGCCACAGGCAGTGATATTTTATTGATGGCAGCATTGAGTCCGATGACAAGTGCCAACTCAGCAATAAACAGGACCCAGATGAACTGGTGATGCAATACCAGGAAAGAGGTGATGGCCTGATTGGTTGCCACGACATAAGCCGTCAAGCCAGTGATGACCAGGGCCATAGTCATCCAGAGATAAGTCTTTCGCATCAAAACTGGAAAGGCCAGTGATGCCTCCAGTTGGCGATCTCTCGCATAAGTCTGATAGTTCATTTCTTCGTAATCCATCTTTTTTCTTCAATTTGTGAAACGATTAATTAGTTCTGCAACAGTCTCCACCTCATCGTCGGTCATCGCCTGATGGCAGGGGATACTGAGTTCCTGAGCATGTATCTGCTCAGTAACAGGCAAGCAAAGAGCGTGCCAATTTTCATAGCAGGCCTGTTTATGAGGAGGTATCGGATAGTGAATGACCGTCCCCACCCCATTAGCCTCAAGATATTGCTGCAACGCGTCGCGGTGTTCACTGAGGACAGGAAAGATGTGATACACGCTTTCCGACTTTTCCGGCAATCGTACCAGAGAATTGCTGACATGATCTATATAATAGTTGGCAATGGCCTGTCGGCGAGCATTATCGTCATCCAAATACTTCAACTTCACACTGAGTACAGCAGCCTGAATCTCATCAATACGTGAATTGCGCCCCTGATAGTCGAAGACATATTTGCGGGACGAACCGTAGTTAGCGATACTACGGAGCACCGATGCCAGTTGTTCATCATCTGTGGTAACAGCACCGGCATCGCCTAAGGCACCAAGATTCTTGCCTGGGTAGAAACTGTGGGCAGCGGCATGACCAAGAGAGCCAGTTCTTTTGTGCAAGGTGCCGAAGGTACAACCATGGGCCTGGGCATTATCCTCAAGAAGGAGGAGATGATATTGTCGGCAAATAGCGGCAATGCGCTCCGTGTAGGCACAACGACCATAGAGATGGACCAGCATGATGGCACGAGTACGTGGCGTGATGGCTTGTTCGATGAGCGAGTCATCAATCTGGAATGTATCGATGCGCGGCTCTACCAAGACAGGGACAAGCCGGTTCTCCGTGATAGACAGAATGGTGGCGATATAGGTATTGGCCGGCACGATTACCTCGTCGCCCTCTTTCAATACACCTATTTCTATATACGCACGCACGAGGAGCGCCAGGGCATCAAGCCCGTTAGCCACACCAATGCAATACTTCGTACCAATATAACGGGCATACTCCTCTTCAAATCGGGCCGTTGCCTCACCACGAAGGTACCAGCCAGAGTCAACAACACGGCGGATTGCCTCATGGATTTCATCACCATGCATAGCCGTGATACGCTTGAGAGGAAGATAATCTATCATAGTGTCCATTCGTACCAATCGTAACATACACCACGTCCTCCGAATCCCTGTTTTTGGAAGATCAGAGATTTGTTAATCTCACAAGTATCTGCCAAGGCAGATGTGCCGAAATCAAAATATGGCTGGGAGAACTTCTGACCATTGATTAATTGATCAAAAAGCAAATCCAGCGCCCCAAGGGACTTTCCTTTCGGTGAAGCCGAAATATATTGAGTATGAACCACCTGAGGAGTGATATAGAGAAGAGTACCGGCTACGGCGTGCTGATCATCGTACACCATGAACAAGCGTATGTTGTCTGGGAAACGACGCATAAGAAGGTGCATTTCGTCTACCGAATGCACAGGAGATGCCTTATATTGTCTAGCCAGATTATCCATCAGAATATCCCAAAAAGCGTTCAAGTCCTTGCTTTCACAAACAGTCAAGCCCTGTCGAAGGGCCTTACGAATTCCCGACCGACGAGACTCCTCAAACCTAAGGCGCCGGCTAAGACAAATCGTCGATGACACATCACGTTCAATCAGACGGGCATTACACTTGACAAAGATGGCATAGAGGTCCTCTTCTGCAGGCATCTGCTGGTAAATCCAAGGTAACGGTTTGTAGATGACACGCCGAAAACCCTCATGCCTTAATGTGCCATTAAGCGCATCAACGGCCTCACATACAGTAGATGCCACCGCCTTCTTGTCAGTTACAAGCCCCCCGTAGGTCAGCCCCTGATGCGAATAGATAGTATCACCTCGCTCATTGGCAGGCAAAAGAGCAAATAGACGCCCATTACGATAAAGCATCAGGGAATGATCGTCAAAGCGGTCTGCATGATAATCCATATACCCGCGATTAAACAAGAAAGTTGCATTCTTGGCATCTTCGACAAAAGCATTCCATTCCGAAGCCTTATCCTGGGTATATCTGACCACATCAAACATGACTCGCTAAATCGACAAATTCATCATAATCATACACATACTCTTCTTCGTCGAACAGTTCAGAAGCCAGTACCAGGCAGACTGCGCCTGACGAGAAATCTTCCAACGTGCGCCAGACTCCCGCCCCCACATATAATCCCTGAAAAGGATGGTTTAAGTGATGAATCTCCTGATTACCCCTGCCATTATCGAGAACGACATCGAACGATCCACTGACGGCAATGATCACCTCTTGACAAGTGCGATGGGCATGGCCACCTCGTCGTTCACCAGAAGGAATATCATAGGTCCAATAGACACGAGCGATGTCGAAAGGCACATTCTTCATCTGCTCGGCCACCGTCAGGTTGCCACGCGGGTCCACTATTTTGGGGAGTTCTATGATTCTTCCTATCATTTCTTCAAGTAAGGGTCAGTACCCAGCACGGTCTTGGCCAACCGCTTGGCTTTTTCACGTAGAGCGTCGACATCGTCACCCACCTCGCCATAGCAGAGCACCACGCCCATGCGGCGACCCTTGTGAGCCTCAGGCTTGCCGAAGATGCGGATGCGGGTGCGGTCTTCCTTCAGGGCCTCTTCCAGATTATAGTCGAACAAAGAACGGTCAACAGGCGTTGATGCCTCCTTTGGAGACAAGATGACGGCAGAAGCACCTGCATGCTCCAGATGGATGCCGGCAATAGGCAATCCCATCACCGCACGGAAATGAAGTTCAAACTCCGAGAGGTTCGTGGTGTGTCCCAGAGTGACCATACCCGTATCGTGGGGACGGGGCGACAACTCAGAGAAAATCACCTCGCCCTGCTTCGTCAGGAAGAACTCCACGCCCCAGATGCCGGCGCCCGTCAATGCCTTGGTCACCTGGTCGGCCATATGCTGGGCCTGCTTCAGGGCCTCGTCGGAGATCTTATACGGCTGCCACGACTCCCGGTAGTCGCCACCCTTCTGTACGTGTCCAATGGGCGGGCAGAACAGCGTGGGCCAGCCATGCTGCTGAGTGACGGTGAGAAGCGTGAACTCCGACTCGAAGTCGATGAACTCCTCAATGATGACCTCCTTCACATCGCCACGCGAGCCTTCCATTGCCTCTTTGAAAGCAGTTTCCAGTTCGGCATCGTTATGCACATAACTCTGGCCATGACCAGAGGACGACATCAGGGGCTTCACTACACAGGGGAAGCCAATCTCGTCGGCCGCCTTCTTAAACTCGTCGAAGGTCTTGGCATAGAAGTACTTGGCCGTTCTCAATCCCAACTCCTTTGCTGCCAGATCACGGATAGCACGGCGGTTCATGGTGTAGTTGACGGCACGGGCCGAAGGGACCACCTGGATGCCCTCATCCTCAAACTGGAAGAGGCGCTCCGTGCGGATGGCTTCAATCTCCGGCACTATAATGTCGGGCTGATGCTTGCGGACAACGGCCTCCAGGGCATCGCCATCAAGCATATTAAACACTTCGCGCTCATCAGCGACTTGCATCGCAGGGGCATTGTCATAGCGATCGCAAGCGATTACATACTGGCCGGCACGCATGGCGGCAATCACAAACTCTTTGCCCAGTTCACCCGAGCCTAACAATAGTATCTTCTTCATCTGTTCTTGTACATATTTTCGTAATACTTCTGATAGTCGCCACTGGTGACGTTGTCCAGCCACTCCTGATTGTCGAGGTACCAGCGGACGGTCTTCTCGATGCCTTCCTCGAACTGGAGAGAGGGTTCCCAGCCGAGTTCGCGTTGCAGTTTGCTGGAGTCGATGGCGTAGCGCAGATCGTGGCCGGCGCGGTCGGTGACGAAGGTGATGAGATCCATGTCCTCGCCCTCCTTGCGACCCAGCAGACGATCGACAGTCTTGATAACCACCTTGATGATATCTATGTTTTTCCACTCATTGAAGCCACCGATATTATAGGTATCGGCAATCTTTCCCTTATGGAAGATGAGGTCGATGGCCCGGGCGTGATCCTCCACGTAGAGCCAGTCGCGCACATTCTCGCCCTTGCCGTAGACAGGCAGCGGCTTCCTGTTCCTAATATTATTAATGAAGAGAGGTATCAGTTTCTCCGGGAACTGATAGGGGCCGTAGTTGTTCGAGCAGTTGGTCACTACGACCGGCATGCCGTAGGTGTCGTGATAGGCACGGACAAAGTGGTCGCTGCTGGCCTTGGCAGCACTGTAGGGAGAGTGCGGGTTGTACTTCGTGGTCTCCAGGAAGAACTTGTCGCCGTAAGCCAGATGGTGCTCAGCCGACGAGGCTGTCGTGGTAAAGGGCGGCTCGATGCCCTCGGGATGTGTCAGTTCCAGCGCGCCATACACCTCATCGGTGGATATGTGATAGAAGCGCTTGCCCTCATACTTCTCCGGCAGACTTTCCCAGTAGAGTTTGGCAGCCTGCAGCAGGCTCAGCGTACCCATCACGTTCGTCTTGGCAAAGGTGAAGGGATCCTTGATGCTGCGGTCAACATGACTCTCGGCAGCCAGGTGGATGATGCCGTCCACCTTTTTGTCCTGCATCAACTTCAGGAAGGCGTCGAAGTCGCAGATGTCCATCTTCACAAATTCGTAGTTGGGCTTCTGCTCGATGTCCTTCAGGTTGGCCAAGTTGCCGGCATAGGTCAACTTGTCCAGGTTGATGATGTGATACTCCGGGTACTTGTTCACGAAAAGACGCACCACATGGCTTCCTATGAAGCCGGCGCCACCGGTGATGACGATTGTTTTCATTGTTCTCTCTTATTTTTTATCTTTCTGTACATACCTAACACGAACATGATGAGGAAACTCATGATGAACGTCTGCGAGGCATCGTCCCACGTGGTCTCAAACCCCGCGATGCGCCCCGCCACATATAATAATAACGTAACCACTGCCGCAACTATTGTGTCGACGGCCAGTTCTGTTGTCCATTCTTTTATCCCATCCATTGTTTTCTCGGATCATCCAGTGTGATTACCTCCAAATCCTTAAATGCACTGCCGTCTACGGTCAGTCTGACCAGCGTGCGTTCCCTGTGCCACCCCTGCAGTCCAGCAGCACCCGGATTGATGTGCAGCAGGTTGAGCGTAGGGTCGAACTTGACTTTCAGAATATGCGAATGCCCCGCAATGAAGAGTTGGGGCGGCTTTTCATAGAGCAGGTGCCTCACCGTCGGGTCATAGTGACCGGGGTAGCCCCCTATGTGCTTGATCAGCACGTCGGCATCCTCACAGCGGAATCGGTTCACCTCGCGGTACATCAGCCGCAGGTCGCCACCGTCGCAGTTGCCGCAGACGGCCCTCAGCGGACGAAACGCCGCCAGTCGCTCGGCCACCTCCACCGACCCGATGTCGCCAGCATGCCATATCTCGTCGCAGGACTCGAAGTAGTGCAGATACTTATCGTCCCAGTAACTATGCGTATCACTGATAATGCCTATTCGTTTCATGTCTTTGCCACTTTAAATTCACGCATATATTTCCACATCACGAAGAAAGCCACCAGAGCGGCAATGCCGTCGCTGGCCGGCAGCGAGGCCCACAAGCCGTCGAGCCCCCAAATGAGCGGCAGCACGAAGATGAGCGGCAGCAGGAACAGCAACTGGCGCGAGAGCGAGAGAAAGATGGCTATCTTCACCCGTCCGATGCACTGGAAGAAGTTGGTGACCACCGCCTGGAAGCCGATGATCGGGAACAGCAGCATATTGATGCGGATGCCGATGGCCGACAGACGGATCTGCTCCGGGTCGTGGGTCAGCACCCGAGCCATCGCCTCGGGGAATATCATGGCCAGCAGCCAGCCGAAGGTCATCACGGCCGTAGCCGAGAGGATGGCCAGGTTCAGACAGCGCATCATGCGGTCGTACTTCTTGGCACCATAGTTATAGCCTGCTATGGGCTGCATGCCCTGGTTGATGCCGATGACAAACATAAAGAACAGCATACCCCATGTATTGGCGATGCCGTAGGCTCCCACCGCCATGTCGCCGCCGTAGTCGCGGAACTGGCGATTCATGAAGATGACGATGATGCAGGCCGTGGCATTCATCAGAAAGGGCGACACACCGATGGAGATGATGTTCTTCACCAGCGCTGCCTTCAGCCGATATATGCCCCGCTTCAGATGCAGCAGTTCACGCTTGTCGGAGAATATCCACATCTGCCAGCACAGGGCCATCGTCTGCGAGATGATGGTGGCCAGGGCCGCGCCCCGGATGCCCCATCGGAACCACCAGACGAAACAGACCACCAGCACGATATTCATCAGCACCGTGAAGAGCGTGGCATACATCGCATGGCGAGGCTTGCCGCAGGCCCTGAGCACGGCGTTCATTCCGAAATACATGTGGGTGATCATGTTGCCGGCCAGGATGACCTCCATGAACTGGCGGGCGTATGGCAGCGTCACGTCGCTGGCTCCGAAGAAATAGAGAATCGGATCGAGGAACACCAGACAGACGGCCATGAACAGGAAGCCCACGATGAGGTTCAGCGTCACCGTGTTGCCCAGCAGGTGCTCCGCCGTCTTGTAGTCGCGCTGCCCCAACTTCACGCTGATGCAGGTCGATGCTCCCACGCCCACGGCAGCCCCGAAGGCACCGCTCAAGTTCATAAAGGGGAAGGTCACCGTCAGGCCGTTGATGGCATCGGCACCCACCACCTGACCTATCGAGGCACGGTCGATGATGTTGTAGAGCGACGATGCCGTCATGGCCACAATGGCCGGCAGGGCATACTGCCACAACAGTTGTCCCACAGGCTTCTGCCCCAGTTCCAGTGCTTTCTGCTTGTTGTCCATATTCAAGTTGCAAAGGTACGAAGAAAAAATGAAACCACCAAAGAAAAACGCAAATAGAGAGGCCATAAATTTGGCAGATTGGAAAATAGTTCGTACCTTTGTCCACGAAAACCGAAGAACCACGAAATGAAGCGCACCATACTATTACTGCTCATCCTAACTGCCGTCTTGCCGGTCGCCGCAATGACCGCCAAGGTCAAATATCCCGGACCGAAATCCTATGTCTACCGCTACTACTTGCGCGACAAGGGGGCCACAGAATACTCATTGCAAGAGCCGGAGCGGTTTCTCTCCCAGAGAAGCATCCAGCGCCGCCAGCGGCAAGGCCTGGCGGTCGACTCCACCGACCTGCCCGTCTGCCGCTCCTACCTCAGCCAGTTTGCCGACATGGACGTGGAGGTCATTGGCACCAGCCGCTGGCAGAACACAGTGCTCGTCCGCTCTACCGACACGCTGCTCCTGGCTGCGCTGGTCCGTCTGCCCATCGTCGCCGAGGGCCGTTGTGTCTTCGTGTCGCCCGACTCTATCGATGCGCCTGCTAACATCAGGTGGAATGTACACGAGGGGTTCAACCAGTGGGACTCCGTCAAAGGCGACACCTATGCCTCTACCCGCGAACAGATTGAGCCTCTGGGCGGCATCCGTCTGCACCAGGCCGGCTTCACGGGGAAAGGCATGACCATCGCCATCCTGGATGGCGGTTTTCAGAACTACGACCGCATTCCAGCCCTGGGGTCAGTACATATATTAGGTACGCGAGACTTTGTCGATTCCACCTCTTTCCATTCGATAGACCACGGCACCAAGGTGCTCTCGGCTATGGCGGCCAACGCTCCTGAGGTAGCCGTCGGCACCGCCCCCGATGCCGACTACTGGCTGCTGAGGTGCGAGGATCCTGACACCGAGCAGCCCATTGAGGAAGACTACTGGACGATGGCTGCCGAGATGGCCGACTCCGTTGGGGCCGACGTCATCAACTCGTCGCTGGGCTACTATGACTACGACGGCGACGACAACGACCTGCGGCTGCAGGACCTCGACGGCCAGACGACGCTCATCTCCCGCAGTGCATCGATGCTGGCTGGCAAGGGCATCATCCTGTGCAACTCGGCGGGCAATTCTGGCATGGGACAATGGAAGAAGATCGGCGTGCCTGCCGATGCCCGCGACATTCTGACGGTTGGAGCCATCGACAAGCGGCGCCGACTGGCATCATTCTCCAGCGTCGGTCCCTCACAGGATGGCCGCATCAAGCCCGACGTGGTGGCCCAAGGGGCTGCCGTTGCCCTGCTGTCGGGACGCGGCACGCTGGTCCACGACATGGGCACCTCGTTCTCCACACCGCTCATCTGCGGTCTGGTGGCCTGCTTGTGGCAGGCACTGCCGGAGAAGACTGCCCTGGAGATTATGGAAGCAGTGCGCCAGAGCGGCGACCAGCACGCCGCCCCCACCAACATCTTCGGCCACGGCCTGCCCGATTTCTGGAAAGCATATATTAAGTGATGAGTGAGAAGTGATGAGTGAAAAGACACTTTCCCTTTACGAACTGAACTCGCTGGTACGGATGACCATCGAGCAGACGCTCAGTCGCGAGTACTGGGTGGAGGCCGAACTGGCGGAGTGCCGCACCAGCCGCGGTCACTGCTACATGGAACTGGTGGAGAAAGACGACCGCATGAGCACCCCCATAGCACGGGCCTCGGCCAAATGCTGGCAGAGCACATGGAGCCTCCTGCAACCCTACTTCGAACGCACCACCGGACAGAGCCTGCATGCCGGGCTGAAGGTACGCCTGAAGGTCTACGCCCAGTTCCACGAGGCCTACGGCTTCTCGTGGATAGTGACCGACATCGACCCCACGTTCACCCTGGGCGATATGGCCCGCAAGCGGCAGGAGATCATCCGCCAACTGAAGGCCGAGGGCGTCTTCGACCTGCAGAAGTCGCTCGACCTGCCGGCATTCTGTCTCAACATTGCCGTCATCAGCAGCGAGACGGCTGCAGGCTACGGCGACTTCGTCAACCAACTGGCCGACTCGCCCTACAACTTCCACGCCCAACTCTTCCCCGCCATCATGCAGGGCGAGCAGGTGGAGCAGAGCATCATATCTGCTTTGGAGCAGATATTTACGAGTAACGAGGAGCGAGGAGTGAGGAACGAGGATAGTTTTGACTGCGTGGTCATCATCCGAGGCGGCGGTGCCACGGCCGACCTGTCGGGCTTCGACACGCTGGCCCTGGCTGAGAACGTGGCCCAGTTCCCCATCCCCATCATCACCGGCATCGGCCACGACCGCGACGAGAGCATCATCGACATGGTGAGCCACACCCGGGTCAAGACGCCCACCGCTGCAGCCCAGTTTCTCATCTCGTGCCTCGACCGCACCCAGCAGCGCATCAATGACTGCCGCGAACGTCTGGCCCGCTACGCCCAAAGCAAGATGGAGACCGAACGGCTGCGCATGGCCCGTCTCGCCGAGTGCATCCCCACCCTCTTCACCGTCGTCAGGACTCGCGAAGAGGCCCGCCTCGAGCGACTGTCGCAGACACTCGCCACCAGCATTGCACGCCGTCTGGAGAGAGGCCGCCAGCAACTCTCCACCCTCAACCTCCAACTTTCCGCCGCCGCTACCCTGCGCCTCGACCGCGAACACCACCGGCTGGCCCTGCTGACCCAGCGGGCCCAGGCCCTCGACCCTGCCCTGCTGCTCAAGCGCGGCTACAGCATCACACTCCACAACGGCAAGGCCCTGCGAAGTGCTGCCGACCTGCAACCTGGCGACGAGATAGAGACACGACTCGAACAGGGCACCGTGCACGCCACGGTGCGCTCCACCCAACAGAACAACAAATAGCAACAAGGTTATGACATACGAAGAATCACTCCAGAAACTGGAATCCATCGTCCACAAGATGGAAAGCGGCGAGTTTTCGGTCGACGAACTGGCCCAGCAACTCAAGGAAGCCCAGCAACTTATTGGCCAATGCAATGAAAAACTAAACAAAACGGATAGTGAAATCAAGAAAATTTTAGAAAAAAGTTAGAAAAACTTGCAAGTTATTGGAAATTTGTCTATCTTTGCATCTTGAAAATAAGCATTGCATCGCGTGGTGCATAAAGATTAAATAAAAATGAAAGATTTAGATTGGAAGAATCTATCGTTCGGCTACAGGCCAACAGACTATAATGTCCGTTGCTACTATCGCGACGGCAAATGGGGCGAAATCGAGGTTTGCTCCGACGAGTATCTGAAACTGCACATGGCTGCCACCTGCCTGCACTATGGCCAGGAGGCATTCGAGGGCCTGAAGGCCTATCGCTGTAAGGACGGCAAGGTGCGCACCTTCCGTGTGAAGGACAATGCCGAGCGTCTGCAGTCCACCTGCCGCGGCATCATGATGCCCGAGGTTCCCACGGAACTCTTCACCGAGATGGTCAACAAGGTGGTGCGTCTCAATCAGGAGTGGATTCCCACCTACGAGAGCGGCGCCACGCTCTACATCCGCCCGCTGCTCATCGGCACCAGTGCTCAGGTGGGCGTTCATCCCGCCAAGGAGTATCTGTTCATGATCTTCGTCACCCCCGTAGGTCCTTACTTCAAGGGCGGCTTTGCCTCCAACCCCTACGTCATCATCCGTGACTATGACCGTTCGGCTCCTCTCGGCACGGGTAAGTATAAGGTGGGCGGCAACTATGCAGCCAGCCTCTTCGCCAACAACCTGGCACACGAGAAGGGCTACGCCTGCGAGTTCTATCTGGACGCCAAGGAAAAGAAGTATATCGACGAGTGTGGCGCAGCCAACTTCTTCGGCATCAAGGACAACACCTACGTCACTCCGAAGTCTACCTCCATCCTGCCCTCCATCACCAACCGCTCGCTGATGCAGGTGGCTGAAGACCTGGGCCTGAAAGTGGAGCGCCGCCCCATCCCCGAGGAAGAACTCTCCACGTTCGAAGAGGCCGGTGCCTGCGGAACGGCAGCCGTCATCTCACCTATTTCTTATATAGATGATCTGGAGACCGGCAAGCGCTACGACTTTGGTGCACAGCCCGGGCCCATCTCGAAGCGCCTCTACGACACCCTGCGCGGCATCCAGTATGGCGAGATTGAGGACAAGCACGGCTGGACCAGCGTGGTGATTGAGTAAGAAACAACACTTAAAGAAAAAGATAAAAGATTATGGATTACCAGTATCAGACGGTCTATAGCGACAACAGCAACAACGTGCCCGTCATGCCAGACAACCACAAGACAATGACCATTGTGGCACTTGCTCTGAGTGTTCTCTGCTGCAACGTGGCAGCACTGGGTCTCTCCATCTATGCACTGATGCAGGCCAACGAAGTGGAAACCTCCATGCAGCAAGGCTTTCCGATGAAGGCCGAGGCTGCAGCGAAGAACGCAAAACTCTTCAGTTACATCGCCTTAGGACTGGAAGCCTTCACGGCGGTCATCATGGTATTCTATTTCGCATTTCTCATTATCGCAAGCATTGCTAGTTATTAACATTTAAACATACAAGTTATGGATTATCAGTATCAAAACGCCGGGTACGTTGAAGCCCCCCAGGACTACAAGGTCTGGTCAATTATCAACATCGTTTTCGGAGTTCTCTGCTGCGGTTGCTGCGGCATCTTCGGCCTCGTGCTGGGCATCATGGCCCTGTTGAAGTCCAACGATGTGTCTAAGTATGTGGCAATGGGCGAAGAGGGCCTGGTTCAGGCACAAGAAGCCTCTGGCAAGGCCAAGACGTACAACATCATCGCCTCCATCTTCGTGGGTCTGAGCGTCATCGTCAATATCCTCTACCTCATCCTCTACGCCACTGGAGCACTCAACTAAGTCGGTGTGATGAACAAGGGTTCCCTGAAGAAAACAGCACTCATCCTGGGCACGCTGGGCGTGATAACGGTGCTGGTGCTGCTCTATTTCTTCAACCCCACAGAGACGCCACTGGCTCCGAAGTGCGTCTTCAAGGCCATCACAGGATGGAGTTGTTCGGGATGTGGCATGCAGAGATTCCTCCACGCATTCATGCACGGCAGGTTCCTTGAAGCCATCCACTACAACTACATGCTGGTAGTGTTCCTCCCCTACATCACCCTGTTCGGCATCGAACAACTGCTGTTGACGGGAGAGACCAAGAAACGCTGGAAGCGCGTACTCGAAGGCCGCACGGTGACCATAGCCCTCTGCGTCATGGTGCCAGTATGGTGTATCGTCAGAAACATTCTACATATTTAAATAACATTATTAACCCTTTTAAAAAGTTACTATTATGACAAGAGAACAAGCCGAACAGTTGATTCAGGTTAATGCTGACAAAATTGCTCCTGAGTTCATCGAGACCATCCGTGAGCGTCTGCTCAATGCTGACGAGGGTACTGCCACTGCTGCATTTGCAGGCCTGAAGGGCACCACTATGATGACCCTCATCGCATGGCTGGGCGGCAGTCTGGGCATCGACCGTTTCATGCTGGGCGAGACAGGTCTTGGCGTTGCCAAGTTGCTCACCTGCGGTGGCTGCGGTATCTGGGGCCTCATCGACATCTTCACTGCCGGTGGCCGTACTCGTAAGTATAATGCCAACAAGATTCTGGAACAAATCTAATAAAGCCAGAAACAGCAAAAAGACGCTTCAACACCCGTTGAAGCGTTTTTTTTGTTACAATATTTGGCCGTTCAGAATATTTTTCTTACCTTTGCCAACAATATGAGAAAATAAACCAACAAAACGATACATTATGGAACAAAAGCAAGCCGATCAACTTATTGTGATGAACAGTTCTAAACTGGCACCAGAGTATATCGAGTCTATTCGTGAGCGTCTCCTTGATATGGATTATAGCCAGGCCGCCGTGTACTTTGGCAATCTTAAAGACCCTACTCTCGCTATCATTCTCTCTATCATCATTGGAGAATTAGGTGTTGACCGTTTCTATATCGGCGACATCGGCATGGGTGTAGGCAAACTACTTGTAACGGTCATTGTGGGTACAATCAGTTGCGGCACGCTGTTCTGGATCTGGTGGCTCATCGACATTTTCCTTATCATGGGCGCCACCCGTAAAAAGAACTCCGAGACCCTACTCCAGTCTCTGTCAATCTACTAATCGGGAAGCATCCGCAGCGGCTTCAATCGCACAAGACACCACTGGCAACACCCCATCTGTTGCCAGCGGTATCTTTTTTTTGATCGGATGCTCCACCATCACAACAATTATTCCAGAATGTCGGTTTGAAGCCTCCAAGCGGGGAGTTTGAAGGCTTCAAACGGATCGTTTGGAGGCTCCAAACCCATCGATTGGAGACTTCTAACTCTTAGTTGCCTTGGAGTAGACATCGTCAGCGACGCCTGGCAGTGCCTTAACGACGGCGGCATCCTCATCTATAGTACCTGTACATTTAATACTAAGGAGAAGCCCGTCCTGGAGCCTAAGGCCAACGGCTTTTATTGTGACCAACCAACAGAGATTATCCCAAAGAATGTTAAATAAGCATAAGGTTCACAAGTTTGTGGTCCACAAACTTGTGAACCTTGCATTTTTTCCTTATCTTTGTCTGCAAAATCAAACAGTCAGCAGTAAATGGAGAAAGCATTTATCTATGGGATGTCGGTGGGAGGTGACAATTTCACTGACCGCATCAGAGAAACGAAACGCCTTAAACTGAACTTTGAGAATGGTATGAATACCATCCTGATCTCTCCCAGACGAATGGGCAAGACTTCTCTTGTAAAAAAAGTAATGTCAGAGATAGATGCGCCTTCCGTTAAACCTGTCTACATGGACATCTATGACTGTCGGAGTGAATACGACTTCTTGAATCGTTTCGCCTCAGTCCTGCTGAAAGAGACAGCATCACGTACGGATCAGATACTCGACAATATCAAGCGATTCCTGATCAGAGTTTCTCCCAAAATATCATTTAGCCCAGAACCCATGTCGGAAGTGTCATTGTCGCTGGGTATAACCCCAAAAGAATACCAGCCAGAGGAAATATTAAATCTTCCAGAAGTCATAGCCAAGGAGAAAGGCATACACTTGGTAGTCTGTATCGATGAGTTTCAGCAAATAGGCGAACTGCCAGATACACTGGCGGTACAGAAACGGATGCGAGGTGTATGGCAACATCAAGAACATGTTTCCTATTGTCTGTTTGGCAGTAAAAAGCATCTGATGACTAATCTGTTTCAGAACAAGCGTATGCCATTCTACCAGTTTGGGGAAATGATGTATCTAGATTGCATCCCTACAGCAGATTGGATTCCATTTATCATCAGTCGCTTCGAGAAAAACGGAAAGCATCTGTCTGAAGAAATGGCTGAGAGAATCTGCAAGACTGTTGACAATTATTCATCGTATGTCCAGCAGTTATCGTGGAATCTGTTCGCAGAAACAAATGGCACCGCTACAGAAGAAGACTTCAAGAATGCGGTTGACGCGCTGATCGCCCAGTGTTCCGGCTTGTTTGTGCAACAGACACTTGGCCTGACCACCTATCAACTCAATTTTATCCGGGCTATATGTTCTGGAACCCACACAGACTTTGGAACTAAGGAGGTCAATGCACAATTTCCTTTAGGCACAAAGTCGAATATAGCCCGCATTAAGAGTGCCTTGACGGAGAAAGAACTGATTGAAGAGCGCATGGATGGCATCTATCTGTCTGATATCGTCTTCGAGATGTGGTTCAACCGTGAGTTTATGTAGTTCCCTTTACTTAGTGCTGGATTAGTTTCCAGATTTCAGTAAATTTCTCTCCGAATCGCTTGGCGGTTCGGATTTTTTGTATTATCTTTGCAGTGTCGTTTCGCTTCGGCGGGGCGGCCATATATATGAGAAAGACGTTTTCGAACGTCTGTCGTTGTGGACTACGAACTTCGCAACTTCCAAACCCGCAGCAGGCAGATGACAACCGAGACGTCTGCGTGGTACGCATCTATATACCTTAATATATAGTCCGTGCTGGCGTGGGCTAACTGCGTTGTCTATCCTGTGTGGGTTGGGCAATGCGAAGGCCTGTAGTCCCAGGATGGGCAAAGAAACAGACACCTACGCCTTTTTTGTGTATCATGGAAACCTAAAACAATCAGATTTAAAAGCCGAGACCGGGGTGCGTGGAGGCAGTGTATACAAACGATGGGGAAAAAATATTTTTGTGAAAGCGTTGTGTGCTTTCTGGCCATGTGTATAATGGTATTTGGTTTGACATGTTGCGACGATTCGGAAGATGAGTCCCGGAATACATCTGGACTTGGTAACTTGAGACTTACAAAAATGAGCTATTTATGTTCATTAGATAATACTTGGACAGGGATAGGTGGTTGGATAGGTTATGACGACAAAGGTCGATTAAGCAACATAACACAAGAAAGATTTGTAACTGCCCAAACAACAAAAAAAGACACAATTGTATTCATAGACTATGACAGAAACACAGTACATTTTCATCCATTTCGTAATCGTGCTTATAGTTTTCACTTTCGATTAAACGAACAGGGATACATTACTTTGTTGGATAATTATGTGTTCAGGTATGATGAATCTGGCATTCTCTACGACATTAGGCAGAGAATGGATATGTGGACTTTCAATTATGAAAATGAAGAACTAACTGGGTTTGTGAAAAGTCTGAGAAATGGAACTCCACAATTGTACTACTATTGTGATTACGATAAAGACCCTTATACGGGGGAACTGTTGCTATACTTAAATGGAACTTGGCTGAGTAACACATGTAGTGAAGAATCTTTTTATAGACATATTAGTTTTATCGCCGCATACCAAGCAGGGCTTTTCGGACGCGTGACCGGAACAGTTAGGTCTTTTGCTAGCCAAGAAAATGGAAGGGCAACTCTAGAGCGTACTGGTGATAGGGACCATCCCCGAGATCCTCTGCAGCTTCCAATGGGAGACTCAATACGCGTCTATTGCACTTTTGAAGAAATTCCACGTTGATTCGCTATATATTTGGCACAGATGAATAAAGAATTAGTGAAACCTATCAGGCAGAAATTTGTATACCATTACACAAGCATTGAAACTTTATTTGCCATCTTAGAGGGTTATCGGAAGAGTAAAGAAAGCAATGTTCTTACGCTCCGCGCCTCTAACATCTATCGGGTAAATGACCCTAAAGAAATGGTTATGGGATATGATGTCCTGAAAAAATGGATACGCCGGTATGAGGATTCCCAATGTATACCAGTATCCATTAGACTATCCGAAGTTTATCAAAATGAGGAATATGAAGCAAAGTGCAAATCGGACTATCTGCAAACTCGGAATGCTGATTTTATAGAAGTGGGTGAAGTGCCGTATGTTATATCATTTTCTTTTCGGCATGACTACCTCCCTATGTGGGGACTATATGGAGATAAGGGAAAAGGCGTGTGCCTCAAATTCGCACTCTCTGAGTTGCAGAGTCTAACTAGTTCTCTGCCTGGCCTTGTAAACTATTGCGGCCGAACGAATTTGGAAGGATTCAAGAATACTATGGAATTCATGTATGGTTGTTATATGAGAGAATTGAAGGACATGGAGGTTCCAGTTGAAACGAAAATCAGAGAACTTGCCACAATATGCCTTACAACAGCCCCTTTTGTTAAACATAAAGATTACCAGTACGAGAAGGAGTATAGATTTGTTTTCTACAATTGGTATAACCAAAGAAAAATCAGTATGCCTTCTCATAAAACCTCAATTTACAAAATACTACCATATATCGAAGTTGCTATACCTGTTAAAGCACTTCAAGGGATAATTATTGGACCTGACGTAAACTTTGACGTAATGAAACATGTAGTCCGGAAGGAACTGGAAGAATGCAGATTAAACGCAGGCATGGTAACAAAATCACGAATCAGTTATAGAAATAATTAAGTATCTCCAGACGAAGGTGCAAGAATGTGTCGACGAAGCGCCTACTTTCTGTTTACGAAGTGCCAAGAATGTGTTGAGGAAGTGCCAAGAATCTAAGCGACGGTTGCAACATGGGACAGCATCTAAAACCTGCTCCTTTTTGTTTTGTTGCCAGTTGTTGTTTGTTTGCATAATATGTCTTGGCAACCATTCATAGGACAACAAACAATGTTATTATACTCCAGAATGCCACAACGCTCCCAAAACTCATGAAAATATCAATCAAAATACAAGAAAAACACCTTTTTCAGCAAAGAAAACTTAATTTTGTTAGATAAGGCTTTGTTTATTGAGAGAAAAGAAGTATTATTGCGGTCGGAAATATTTGTAATCACTAGTGTCCACTAAAATTGGTTCTGCGTCAATCTATGTGGTAGAAATATGTTAACAAGAACAATACAAAAAAACACCGAAAAGCCGATTTACAGGGGATGCCACACACGGTCGCGGCCAATTGACTGCTTGCCAGAAACTAACCAAAACAAGGTGCACTTACTGCACCTACTGCACCTAAATTGGGTACCGAGTTATGAAAATATCTCTGCTAGTTATGAAAATATCTCCCATAGATACAAAAATATCTCCGTGAGTTATCAGAATAACCTGCATCGCTGCTAAAAACGTGACAAGGAATTGACAAATCAAGGCACGATATATCGTTTTGTAAAACGCAGTAGCCAGAATCTGTAAAAGACAATACTAAATGCCTAACTCCAAATCGACGAAGGTGACAACTCCAAACTCACAATCAAGTGCAGTAAGTGCAGTAAGTGCACCATGTTTTAGTTAGCATATACGCGCTGCTCAGATGCCGCTGTAACGCGGAATATGCCCTGTTTACGGACTTTCTGGCTCGCTGCGTCTTTCCATGATTAACATATTTTTACCACCCAAATTGACGCAGAACAAAATTCTTGCCAATAGAGTTTGCCCAATCAATATGACCGGCAGATCCACATTTCCAGGAAACGGTCGGAAACGCTATAGAGTTTTGTGCGTCCATCGTTCTGGTAGGTCAGAAGTTGTTTGTCCAACAGGGCACTGGTGGCGTACTGGACGGAACTGGGCGATTTGAGTGAATGCTTCTTGACAAAAGCGGCCGAAGTGACACCGCTGGCCTTTCCTTCCTTGGCAATGGCAATCAGCGTCTCCTTCTGCTGGTAGTTAAGTTGATTCATCACCGAGGCAAACGTGCGGCCTTTCTCTTCCAGGATGTCATTGAGCGTCTTGCTGACATCTGTTTCGTCTATGGTTTCACCTGCTTCACTAAATGCAAAAACATTGTGAAGCAAGTTGTGTACATAGTAGGTATGTCCTTCGAAAAGGTCGTAGGCAAAGGACGCTGCTTTGGGGCTAATGTTGCGCGAGGCTTTGGTGAACTGTTCTGCGGCAAAGGCTGTATAAACGTCCTTCGAGATACAGTCCAGATAGATTTGCTCCGCACTGTTGTAGAAGGGCTTGGCTGCAGAGTTGAACATATTCTCCAGGATATGGCGGTTGCTGCCGGCATAGATGAACAGACAGTTGTTCATTTTCTGGATATACGAGCGAAGCAGGGCCTCGACGTTCTTCTCTGGATAGCAGGCTATCTGCTGAAACTCGTCGATGGCAAAAATACAGGGTTTGCCAGCCTGTTCCAGATAAAGGAAAATCTCTTCCAGCGTCAACTCTGGGGAGCGGATGTCGCCGAGTTTGATATTGAACGTGGGCGTATTGGAAACTGGATCGTAGCCGAAACTTCCCGCCAAGGAGTGAAGATATGCCAGAAACTTATTTAGCACGGTCTTTCCTTTGGGCACCAATACAGAGTAGATTTCCTTACTGAGAAATAATACCAACTCATGGAGACTGGTGGTAGGATATGTATCGGTATAGAAGGTGTAACAGTTGTCTTTGATGGACGGTTGTTCGAAGACGTGACGTATCAACTGAGTCTTGCCCATCCTTCGTGGTGAAGTCAACAGAATATGCGCCTTGTTTTCAAGGGTACGAACCATCCACGCAGTTTCTTTCTCTCTATCACAGAAATAGGGCTCTGGAATGATACCAGTGATATAAAACGGATTTTCCATATTACTACTTTGTTTTATTTTCGGCTGCAAAGTTAAGTAAAATATCTCAATTATACAAATTCTATTATAGAAATCGTATAAAACCAAATCTGGATGCGGTTGGCATTGAAGATTTGCAGGCGATCAACAAGAAAACGCTATGTCTACAGATGCTTCTTGGGATAGAGGGCATCCCACCACGAGGGGTCGTCCTTCAGCCAGCGCTGGAACCAGGCCATCTGGGTGGCGAGCCACTTTTCCTTCTTCGCATAGTCGAGGATGTGGTGGTTCTCGCCCTTCACCTGCACCAGAGCCACCTCGCGGCCGAGGAGTTTCAGGGCGGTGAACATCTGCAGGCTCTCCACGAGGGGCACGTTGGTATCGGCATCGCCGTGGAGCAGGAGCAGCGGAGTGTGGATCTTGTCGGCATTGAAGAGCGGCGACTGGTTGACGTAGAGGTCGCGGTGGCTCCAGGGGTAACTGTTGGCCATCGAGACCTCGCTGTAGTTGTATCCCCAGTAGCCCACGCCCCAGTAACTGGTGTGGTTGGCGATGCCGGCATGGCTGACGGCAGCGGCGAAGATGTCGGTCTGCGTCTGCAGGTACTGCGTCATGAAGCCACCATAGGAGGCGCCCATGCAGCCTATCTTCTCGCGGTCGATGAAGGGATGCTCGTCGCAGATGCGCTTCACGCCCTCTATGATGTCGTCGGCAGGACCGCGACCGGCGGTGTTCACGTGGCGCGAAGCCCACTCCTGGCCGAAGCCTGTGGCGCCGCTGGGCTCGACGATATAGGCCACATAGCCCAGCGAGTTCCACATCTGCGGGGCGTAGGGCGACTCGAAGTAGCGCGAGACGGGCGAGCAGCCGCCGTAGTAGTAGACTATCATCGGATACTTCTTGAGTGATGAGTGATCAGTGATGAGTGATGAATCGCCCTTCGCTATTTGGTCACTCAGTTCGCGGGGCAAATAGAAGCGACCATAGACGGTGTCGCCGCGCGAGTTGGTGAAGTTCCAGTCCTGGCAGGTGCCTATCTCGGCATCGCCCAGGGCGGTGCTGCCGTCGAAGAGCAGCAGGTCGCTTTTCACCTTTCCCTTGTCACTTCTCATGACGTGGGCCGACGCAGGCTCCATGGTCTTATAAGTAAGGTACGCGAGGACGGGGGCCTGAGAGGCCATATCCCAGCGGTAGCAATAGTCGCCGTCGACGGGCAACTGAGTGGTTTGGCCCGTCTTGGGGTTGAGCACGAACATATTCACGTAGTCGCGGTCTTCGGCCGAGAAGTATATCTGGCCGTCGGCCCGCGACCAGTCGACCGTCTCCACCGAGGGATCGAAATCGCGGGTGAGCGGCGTGACGCGGCGGGTAGCAATGTCGAAGAGGAAGAGTTCGCCCTCGGTCATGCTGGGCGTGACGTCGGACGACAACTGACAGCCGATGCGGTCGAAGGCCTCGGGCGTGCCCTTAAACAGGATCTGGCTGCCGTCGGGCGAGAAGGAGCCTCCGCCGATGAAGCCCTCGCCAACGAAGAGCGTGTCGACGCTGAGGGTGCGCATATCCATGATATAGGCATCGCCCACCTCGGTGGGACGCTTGGCCAGTCGCGAATAGGAGGTGCCCACAAGCAGGTGGGTGCCGTCGGAGGAGATGTCCTCCAGATAGGTCGACTGCGAGCCGAAGGTGAGACGCTGCGTGATGCCCGTCTTCAGGTCGTAGCGGGACAGATAGTGGCGGGTGCGCCAGCCAGGCTGACGGTCATCCATCTCCAACACCTCGTAGACGTCGGCATCCTCCTTGGGTCCTTCCTCCTCGCCGGAGATGATGAGGTAGTCCTCGGTGGGGCTGACGGTATAGCCGCCCTCAGGCACATCGCTGGCAAAGAGGGTGCACTCCCCCGAAAGGGGCTCCACCCGATAGAGCACGCGGCGGCTGCCCTCTCTGGCCTCTTCGATCCAGGCGACTGAACGCGGCAACCAATGGGGCCAGGAGGCAGGACGACTAAGGACGCGGCCGGTCTTGACGTCGCGCAACTCGTAGTCCCACCGCGACTGACCGCCACGCTCGGTGGTCTGATAGCCCACGGCCACATACTGCCCATCGGCAGACAGGCTGACGCTGCGCACGCGGCGACCGTCGGTCAGGTCGTGCACCATATAGGGATGACGCTCGCTGATGGTGGGCAGCACAGTCTTCGAGAGGTCCATCCTGACGCTGATGCTATCCGTATCGTTAGGTTCAGCCAGATACTTCAGGGCGACGGTGTGGTGCTCGGGTGCCAGCGACACCTCGCCCTGACACTCGCTGCCGTCGACGAAGAGGCGGTAGTTGCGGGGGCCCTTCACCTGGATGGCGCCCTTCACGAAGTCCACATTATTAATATAAAAGGTGAGCAGGCCGACGCTCTTCTGATCGGTGAGCGAAGGCAGCACCTGCCCGCTGAAGGTGGCGGTGGGCTTGACCGAGAGCGACAGATTGTCGAGCAGGCTCTTCTCGTCGAAGGCCTTGCCGCTCACATTGACGGTATCCATCCCCACGGGAGCCGAAACGGCAAAGGGGCCGGCCTGGCGGAACTCACGCACTTGCTGTGCCACTGCGGGGCTGAGGAATAGGGAAGAAATAAGAAGGAATAAACTGGTACGTTTCATATCTATTCTATGGTTCATGTTTTACTTTCAACTCCCAGAAGGCGACGGCGGCGGCAGCGGCCACGTTGAGCGAGTCGACGCCGTGGGCCATGGGGATGCGGACGGTATAGTCGGCGGCCGCAATGGTCTGCAGGGGCAGTCCGTCGCCCTCGGTGCCCATGATGATGGCCAGGCGGGGCTCGGCCTTCAGGCAGGGCGAATCCAGGGGCAGCGACTGGTCGGTGAGTGCCATCGCCACGGTGCGGAAGCCCAGCGGGCGCAGGTCATCGTAACTGTCGAGCCACGTCCAGGGAACGAGGAAGACGGAGCCCATCGACACGCGGATGGCCCGCCGGTTGAGGGGGTCGCAGGAAGAGCGCGAGAGCAGCACGCCATCGATGCCGAGGGCTGCCGCCGAGCGGAAGATGGCCCCGATGTTGGTGGTGTCCACCACCCCATCGATGACCACCAGTCGGCGGGCACCGGCACAGACCTCGGCCAACAGTCGGGGCTGCGGACGGCGCATGGCGCAGAGCACGCCACGGGTGAGGGTGTAGCCGGTGAGCGAGGCCAGCAGGTCGCGGTCGCCGGTATAGACGGGTATGTCGCCACAGCGACTGATGATGTCGGCAGCATCGCCGCTGATATGGCGCCGCTCGCAGAGCAGCGACACCGGCTGGTAGCCGGCATCGAGGGCCACCCGAATCACCTTGGGACTCTCGGCGATGAAGATGCCCTTGGCGGGGTCGAGCACATTGCGTAGTTGGGCTTCGGTCAACCGACCAAAGACCTCCAGCCCGGGCTCACTCAAAGATGTCACATCAATCACCATAAGGCGGCAGCAAACTATTCACTATTCACTCTTCACTCTTCACTCTTCACTAAAAAGTCATTGCGCCTCCCGGTATTTCCCTTCATCCTTATCGTCGAGCATGGAGAGATAAGACTGGTAGCGGCTCTCGGCGATGTAGTGGTCCTGCAAGGCCTGAAGCACGGCACAGCCCGGCTCGTGGGTGTGGGTACAATTAGAGAAGCGGCAGTCGCGGGAGAAGCGGAATATCTCCTTGAAGTAGGAGGTCAGTTCCTCACGTTCCATGTCGAAGGTGCCGAAGCCCTTGATGCCCGGCGTGTCGATGAGATAGGAGACCGAGGACGACTCGTCCCCTCCTTTGGAGGGGGATGGGGGGAGGCTGATCATCTCGCTGAAGGTGGTGGTGTGCATGCCTGTCTGGTGGGCATCGCTGATGTCGGCGGTGCGCAGGTTGGCATTGGGCACCAGGCGGTTGATGAGGGTCGACTTGCCCACCCCGCTATTGCCGCTGAGCAGCGTGATCTTGCCTTCGAGCAGGGGGCGGAGGTCGTCCACGCCGTCGCCCGTCTCGGCGGAAATCTGGCGGCACTCGTAGCCTACGGTCTCGTAGAGCGTGACCATGGCCTGCTGGTAGCGGCGCATATCGTCGTCGAGCAGGTCGGTCTTGTTGAACACCAGCACCACCGGCACGCTATAGGCCTCGGCCGAGGCCAGGAAGCGGTCGATGAAGGTGGTGGAGGTCTGCGGCCGGCAGACGGTCACAATCAGGAAAGCCTGGTCGACATTGGCCGCCAGGATATGGCTCTGCTTCGAGAGGTTGATGCTCTTGCGGATGATGTAGTTGCGGCGATCCTCGAGACCCGTGATCCAATTGCCCCCGCCCTGGCTGACCGCCACCTCTACCCTGTCGCCCACGGCAACGGGGTTGGTGGAGCGGATGCCCTTCAGGCGGAAGTTGCCTTTCACCTTACAATCAAGCAGTTGGCCATCGTCCGTTCGGACGGTGTACCAACTGCCGGTATTCTTAATGACGAGACCTTTCATCAGACCGTCATGATCTCCTTGTTCTTGGCCTCAATGAGTTCGTCGAGTTTCTTGATGTACTTGTCGTGAATCTTCTGCAACTCGAGTTCGGCATCCTTCTCGTTGTCCTCGCTGAGTCCGTCCTTGATGGCCTTCTTCAGTTTGTCCTTGATGTCGCCACGCACGTTGCGCACCTCCACCTTGGCCTTCTCGGCTATCTTGTTGCACTGCTTCACCAGGTCGCGGCGGCGCTCCTCGGTGGGCTGCGGGATGGCCAGACGGATCACCTCGCCGTTGTTCTCGGGCGTGATGCCTACGTCGCTGTCCATGATGGCCTTCTCGATGTCGCGAATCTGTTTCTTGTCCCAGGGTTTGATGGCGATGGTACGGGCATCGGGGCAATTGACGGTGGCCACCTGATTGAGGGGCACGCGACTGCCATAGGATTCCACACGAACGCCATCGAGGATGGCCACATTGGCACGGCCGGCACGGATGCGGTTCAGTTCATCTTCCAGGAACATCGCTGCCATCTCCATGCGCTCCTCAGCACTGCTTAATGTCTCTTTTACGTCTAACATAATAGGATGTGTTTAAGTTTCTGCTGACAAATTTAGTCATTTTATTTGGATTGAGCAACAAAATGGAGACATTTTTGCGAAAAAAGCAACCGAAAGGACACATTTACCAGAAATGATCGTCCGAATTTCGCACAAAAGGCGATGCCTATACCTTATTATAATAAAGGAGCGAGGCGACGAAAGGGGCGGCATTCTGAATAAATAGTGCATAAAAGCAGCACTGGAGCCGCCGAAACGGCAGAAATACCACGATTGTGGTAGGCGGAATGCCCCTTTTGTGTGATTTCGGGGGTCGCTTTTTTGCCGTAACTTTGCACCCAGAAACAAAAAACATTAACGAACTAAAAAGAAAGGAAACGAATTATGAGCAAGAAGAACTATCGCTTTGAGACGCTGCAACTCCACGTAGGTCAGGAACAGGCCGACCCCGCTACCGACGCACGTGCCGTGCCCATCTACCAGACCACATCATATGTGTTCCGTAACTCACAGCACGCCGCCGACCGCTTCGGCCTGCGCGATGCCGGCAACATCTACGGACGACTGACCAACTCCACACAGGGCGTGTTTGAGGATCGCGTGGCTGCCCTGGAAGGCGGCGTAGCCGGACTGGCTGTGGCCAGCGGTGCTGCTGCCGTGACCTATGCCCTGCAGAACATTGCCCAGGCCGGCGACCACATCGTGGCAGCCGACAACCTGTACGGCGGTTCGTTCAACCTGATCACTCACACGCTGTCCACCCAAGGCATCAGCAACACCATCGTCAACGTGAACGACCTGAAGGCCCTGGAGGCAGCCATCCAGCCCAACACGAAAGCAGTATACGCCGAGACCTTCGGCAATCCCAATTCAGACGTGACGAATCTGGAAGCCGTGGCCGAAATTGCCCACAAGCACAACATTCCATTCATTGTCGATAATACCTTCGGCACGCCCTTCCTCATTCGTCCGCTGGAGCACGGAGCCGACGTGGTGGTTCACTCTGCCACTAAGTTCCTGGGCGGTCACGGCTCATCGCTGGGTGGCGTCATCGTTGATGGCGGCAAGTTCGACTGGAAGGCCAATGCCGACAAGTATCCCACGCTGGCCAAGCCCGATCCCTCGTACCACGGTGCCGTGTTTGCCGACGTGGCTGGTGCTGCCGCCTTCGTCACCCGCATCCGTGCCGTCATCCTGCGTGACACTGGTGCAGCCATCTCTCCCTTCAACGCCTGGATTCTGCTGCAGGGCCTGGAGACGCTCAGCCTGCGTGTGGAGCGCCACGTGGAGAATGCCCTCAAGGTGGTAGACTTCCTGGCCAACCATCCGAAGGTGGCCAAGGTGAACCACCCCAGTCTGCCCACACACCCCGACCACGCCCTCTATCAGAAGTACTTCCCCAACGGAGGCGGCTCGATCTTCACCTTCGAGATCAAGGGTGGTGAGAAAGAGGCCTGGAAGTTCATCGACTCGCTGGAGATCTTCTCGCTGCTGGCCAACGTGGCCGACGTGAAGAGCCTGGTCATCCACCCCTACACCACCACTCACTCGCAGATGAGCCCCGAGGAACTGGAGCAGCAGCACATCACGCCTGCCACCATCCGCCTGAGCATCGGCACCGAGCACATCGACGACATCATCGACGACCTGAAGCAGGCCTTCGACCAGATTTAAGGGCGAGACCACGAGACATCGAAAGAACGAAATAACGAAATAACGAAAGAAAGGAAAAAACATGGCTAAGATCGCGAAACAATTGACTGAACTGATTGGCAATACTCCATTGCTGGAACTGGGCAAATACTCTAAGGCCAAGGGCCTGGAGACTCCCGTGATTGCCAAAGTGGAATACTTCAACCCCGGCGGCAGCGTGAAAGACCGCATCGCTCTGGCGATGATCGAGGACGCCGAGAAGAAGGGCCTGCTGAAGCCCGGCGCCACCATCATCGAGCCCACCAGCGGCAATACCGGCGTAGGACTGGCACTGGTGTCGGCCGTGAAGGGCTACAAACTCATCCTGACCATGCCCGAGACCATGAGCGTGGAGCGTCGCAACCTGGTGAAAGCCTATGGCGCCGAGGTGCGCCTGACCAGCGGCAAGGACGGTATGCCCGGAGCCATCCGTGCAGCCGAGGAACTGCGCGCCGCCATCCCCGGCAGCATCATCCTGCAGCAGTTTGAGAACGCCGCCAACCCCGAGAAGCACTACCTGACCACAGGTGAGGAGATCTGGGAGCAGACCGACGGACAGGTGGACATCTTCGTGGCCGGCGTAGGCACCGGCGGCACCATCTCCGGCGTGGGCAAGCGTCTGAAGGAAAAGAATCCCAACGTGAAGGTGATTGCCGTAGAGCCTCTGTCGTCGCCCGTGCTGAACGGCGGCCAGAGCGGCCCCCACAAGATTCAGGGCATCGGTGCCGGCTTCGTGCCCAAGACCTACAACGGCACGCTGGTGGACGAGGTGTTCGACGTGGAGAACGACGACGCCATCCGCACGGGTCGCCAACTGGCCCAGCAGGAAGGCCTGCTGGTGGGCATCTCTGCCGGTGCAGCCGCATTTGCCGCCGCCGAGGTGGCCAAGCGTCCGGAGAACAAGGGCAAGAAGATCGTGGTGCTGCTGCCCGATACCGGCGAGCGCTATCTCTCCACCGTGCTCTACGCCTTCGAGGAGTATCCGCTCTAAGCAGGAGTTTGGACGAACCAAACCTGGAGTTTCCTCCGGGTAAACTAAGAGTTTAAATACGGCAAACTGGGAGTTTCCTCCGTGGAAACTTCCAGTTTTTTCACTACTAATTGACGAATTACGCTCTTGTGCGAAGAATTAATTGCGTTTTCGTTGTCAAGATTAAATATTTTTCGTATCTTTGCACCATGATTATAGTAGTACTAGCCATTATCAACATAGCATTGATAGCCACCTCGACCTATCTGGCCATGAGTTATCTGAGACGAAGACGGATAGCCAAGATGCTGGAGGAGAAGCGCGTCAAGGACTTCCGGCAGCAGGAGAAAGACATGCTGCTGCGCTACAAGACGATCTTCAATACGGCCTTGTCAGATATGATGTACTACGATGCGGAAGGCGTGCTGACCAATCTGAACCAGAAGGCGTGCGACACCTTCCAGAAGTCCAGGGACGAGTTGACCAATGGCGACTACACTATCAACGACGTGCTGGGCGGCGAAAACTGGGACGACTTCGAGTACCTCTACTCCACCCGCCTGCCCAATACCCCCGACGGCATATACTACGAACAGCAGGTGGTGCCCATCCGCAACAAGGAGCACCAGTTGATCGGCTTCTTCCGCACGGGCCGCGATATATCGGAAGAGGTACACTTTGCCCATCAACTCACCGCCAGCGGCGACGAACTGAGCAAGGCCAACGACAATATCCGCGCCTATATCAACAACATCAACTACGTGCTGCAAGTGGGCGGCGTCAGGCTGGCCAACTATTCGCCGCAGCGTCACACCCTGTCCATCTTCAAGGAGAGCGGCGTCGTGATGCTCACGCTGACCCAGTCGCGCTGCATGACCCTGATCGACGATCCCTCGAAGCGCAAGGCCATGCGGGCCCTGAACAACATGGACAACCTGTCGAAGAGACCCATCGACGTACACCTGCGCACCCTGCTGCGCCAGAAGGATGCACTGGACTTGTATATCCACCTGCAGTTTCACCCCCTGTTCAACGAGAACGGACAGGTGGAGAGTTACTTCGGCCTCTGCCGCGACGAGAGCGAGATCGTGTCGAAGGAGCAGCAACTGGCCAAGGAGAGCAAGAAGGCGCAGGAAGTGGAGCACGTGAAGAATGTGTTCCTGCGCAACATGAGTTACGAGATCCGCACCCCGCTCACCTCCGTGGTGGGCTTCTCTGAACTGCTGGAGCACAGCGAGGATCCTGAGGAGGACAACCTGTTTATCGACCAGATCAAGCAGAACTCCACCCACCTGCTCCACCTGATCAACGACATCCTGTTCCTGTCGCGCCTCGATGCCGACATGATTGAGTTCAAGGCACAGGCCGCCGACATTGCCGGCCTCTTCGGCAGTTTCTGCGAGAACGGATGGCTGCAGCACAAGAAAGAGGGCGTGGAGTATACGGTGGAGAACAACTACCACCACATGGTCGTCGTGCTCGACTCGACCCACCTGGGCCAGATTGTCGGCCAGATAACGGCCAACGCCGCCCAGTACACAAAGGAAGGCAGCGTGGTGGCCCGCTATGACTACGTGAACGACAAACTGGTGGTGACGGTGGAAGACACGGGATCGGGCATCAGCGAAGAAGACCAGAAACACCTGTTCGAGCGGTTCACGTCGGGCAGCGAGGGCGGCACCGGTCTCGGACTGCCCATCTGCAAGTCGCTGACGGAGAAGATGGGCGGCACCATCAAGATCAACTCGAAGCCCGGCCGCGGCACCACCGTCTGGATCACCATCCCCTGTAAGTCAATAGAAATAGACAGAAAGAAGGCCCTATGACAATCACCATATCGCTCATAACAACCATCGCCATCATCGTCACGCTCGTCCTGCTCGCCGTGACGGGCACGCTGGTGTGGCTTAACCGCCGGCAGCAGAAGGCCATCGACGCCAAGGAGAGACCGACGAACCTGGACATGGAGACGGAGGAACTGGAGGACAACCGCCAGCGCTACCAGCAGATATTCAACACGTCGCTCGTGGCCATGTCGTTCTACGACACCAACGGCATGCTGATAGACCTGAACCAGAAGATGCGCGAACTGTGCGGGTTCGACGAGCAGGGAGAGAAGTTCTTCCGAAACACCTGTTTCTTCCACCTGCCGGGCTTCGACACCGACTTCGACCCCGTGAACAACGACGTGTTCTACGTCTGCCAGAAGATGGCCTATGCCGAGGCCGGACTGGACAAATACATCGAATACAAGATCAGGAGCATCAGGGACGAGAACGGCCAACTGGCCTACTATGCCTTCTCGGCCCGCGACATCACCCAGGAGCGCGAGATGTATCTGCACCAGCGGCGCCACGACAAGGAGATAGCCAAGACCAACAAGCAGATATACCGATACGAGGAGGAACTGCACTACCTGCTCACCAACTGCAAGATGTACGTGTGGACCAGCAACCTGGAGAACCGAACCATCAGTTTCTCCACTAAACTGAGCGACACCGAACACACCATCTCCTTCGACACCTACATCGACACCCTCTGGGACGACGAGCAGGAGGCCGCCCGCCAGTTTATGGATCACTACGAGGACCACTACCATAACGTCTACATGGTGCACCGCTTCAGATACACAGCCATCAACAAGCAGCCGGGCTGGTACATGATCAGCGGCATGCCCATACACGACGAGCAGGGCCGCTTCACCGGCCACTTCGGCGTGCTGCGCGACATCACCCACCTGATGGAGGTGCAGGAGCGGCTCAAGCAGGAGACCCAGACCGCCGAAGACTCTGGCAAGAAGAAGAGCACCTTCCTGGCCAACATGACCCACGAGATACGCACGCCGCTGAACGCCATCGTGGGATTCAGCGACCTGATACAGACCGTCGATGCCCCGGAAGACCGCAAGGAGTTCATCCGCATCATACGCAACAACTGCGATATGCTGCTCCGACTGATCAACGACATCCTGGAGGCGTCGAACATCAACCAATCGCCGCAGGGCATCTCGCCGGAGGAGGTAGACTTTGCACAGGCTTTCCGAGACACCTGCGAGACGCTGGCCCAGCGCGTGGAAGACCCCAACGTGGAGTTCATAGCCGAACATCCCTACGACACGTTCCGGACCATCATCGACAAGGGGCGCATGCAGCAGGTCATCACCAACTTCGTGACCAACGCCGTCAAATACACCCGCAAAGGCCACATCAAGATTGGCTACCGCTACCAGAAAGATCCCAACACAAAGCGGCGCAACGGCATCTATATGTACTGCGAGGACACGGGAGCCGGCATCCCGAAAGACAAGCAGGCGAGCGTCTTCGAGCGCTTCGTCAAACTGAACGACTTCGTGCAGGGCACGGGCCTCGGCCTCAGCATCTGCCAGAGCATCGCCGAACGCTGCGACGGCCAGATAGGCGTCATCAGCGAAGGCATCGGCCACGGCTCTACGTTCTGGATATGGGTGCCCTGCGAGCGAAAACCCTAAACAGTAAACCCTAAACTATGCAGACGTGTAAATATATGCTTGCCAGCGAGCGCGATGCGCTATGGGGACTCACCGTGACCACCATCGGCTACGAGGAGATTGGTCCCAACGACCCCTACCCCACCCGTGGGCATGCCGACGGCTATTACTTCGACCTGGAGAAAGGTCGCGTGTTGCCCGAATACCAGTTGCTCTACATCATTGAGGGCGAAGGCATCTTCCACAGCCGCACCGTGCCAGAGGCCACGCTGCGCGAAGGCGACTTCTTCCTGCTCTTCCCCGGCGAATGGCATAGTTACCACCCCACCGGGCCGCGCGGCTGGAAGAAATACTGGATAGGCTTCAAGGGCGTGAACATGGACGACCGCGTGAGGGCCAACTTCCTGTCGCCAACCAAGCCCATCTATCACGTGGGCTATTCGGCCGACATCGTCAGTCTCTATCGGCAGGCCTTTACCGCTGCACAGGAAGAGGCAGCCTACTCACAGCAGATGATGGCAGGCATCGTCAACCACCTCATCGGCATGATGTACTCGCTGGAGCGCAACATCGAACTGAAGAGTCGCAACCAGACCCATGTAGACATGATCAACCGGGCCCGTCTACGCATCCGTGAATCGCTGGAGAGCGCCCTCACCATCCAACAGGTGGCCGAAGAACTGGGTGTCAGTTATAGCAACTTCCGCAAACTCTTCAAGGAGCACACAGGTCTCTCCCCCGCCATCTATCAGCAGGACCTGAAACTACAGCGAGCCAAGGAGATGCTCACCACCACCGATATGAGCATCAAGGAGATAGCCTACCGCCTCAACTTCGACTCCCCCGACTACTTTTCGGCCAAGTTCAAGTCGAAGACAGGCCGCAAGCCCAGTGACCTGCGTAACCAGTAGACACAAGACAGGCGACACCGTTGTTCCGATGTCGCCTGTCTTGTGCGAATAGAAATAAGGTTTAGAAGAACAATTTCTCCACGTAGTAGCAGCCGATGCCGGCCACATAGCCCACGAAGGCAATCCACGAAATCTTCTTCAAATACCAGCCGAAAGTAATCTTCTCCAAGCCCATCACCACCACGCCGGCAGCCGAGCCGATGATCAGCATCGAGCCACCCACACCAGCACAGTAGGCCAGCAGTTGCCAGAAGATGCCATCCACGGCCATCGCGTCGCCTGCAATCGTCGACACGGGATACATACCCATACAGCCGGCCACCAGAGGCACGTTGTCAACAATCGACGAGAGCACGCCGATGATGCCCGTGACGAGATAGTAATTGCCGTCGAAGGTCTCGTTCAGGCTGGTACCCAGTTGCGTCAGCACGCCGATGGTCTCCAGACAGCCCACGGCCATCAGGATGCCCAGGAAGAAGAGGATGGTGTCCATGTCGATGCGCGACAGCATCTTCGACACGCGCTTCTGCGTGTTGGTGTTGTTGGCCGTATCCTCGCTCTCCTGGTGGATACGGATGTAAAAGACCTCCGTCACCGTCCACAGCACGCCCAGCACCAGCAGGATGCCCACAAACGGCGGCAGATGGGTGATGGTCTTGAAGATGGGCACGAAGATCAGGCCGCCCACGCCCAGGAAGAAAATGGCCTTGCGCTGCAGGGCCGACAGGCCGTCAGCCTCTTCCAGCACGTTCGAGTCCTGCACCGGCTCCAGGTTGCCCTTCAGCGAAAGCGACAGGATATAGGCAGGAATGAGCATCGACACCAGCGAAGGAATAAAAATCTCCATGATGACGCCGGCAGCCGTGATGACGCCCTTGTTCCACAGCATGATGGTGGTCACGTCGCCGATAGGCGAAAAGGCACCGCCGCTGTTGGCCGCGATAATCACCAGCGAGGCATAGATGATGCGGTCTTTCCGCTCTGCCACCAGTTTGCGCAGAATCATGATCATCACAATCGAAGTGGTCAGGTTGTCCAGGATGGCACTCAGGATGAACGTCATAAAGGCAATGCGCCACAGCAGCGACCGCTTCGACTTGGTCTGCATCACATCCCTCACGAAGTTGAAGCCGCCGTTCTGGTCCACCAGTTCCACAATAGTCATCGCGCCCAGCAGGAAGAACAGCGTGGTGGCCGTAGAGCCCAGATGATGCTCAATGGCAGTACTCACCACCGAGGCCTTCAGGTCGCCGATGGCCTCCGGCAGATACAGTTCGGGCGAAATCATGAACAGCGTCCATGTGGCCACGAACATCAGCAAGGCAATGGCTGCCTTGTTCACTTTTGTCACACTCTCGATGGCGATGAAGAAATAGCCAAGCACAAAGACTGCGACAATCCATACGGTTAATGTCATATTGCTTTTTTGTTTTTAAGTTAGATTGTAATTGCTTTTGCCCTGCAAAGTTACACATTTTATTTCACACCGACGAAAGGAAATGCCATATTTTTTGTGCTAACTCGACAAATTCACTATTTCTGCCACCTTTTCTTCCATCGGCAGCGAGGCATCAATCCAGTGGATGGTGAAGCCGCGACGCTCCATGCCGCGGAACCACGTCATCTGACGCTTGGCAAACTGATGGATGGCTATCTCTAGTTGGCGGAACATCTCGTCGTAGGAGAGCCGACCGATGACATATTCCGTCAGGTATTTATACTCCAGACCATAGTAAATCAGGTCTTCGGCTGGGATGCCCTCGGCCAGCAGGCCCCGCACCTCATCAATCATTCCCTCGTCGAGCCTGGCCTGGAGGCGGCGGGTGATCTTCTCGCGGCGCAGGTCGCGGTCGATGCTGACGCCAATGATGAGTGAATCCACTGGCGGCAGTTCGCGCAGGGGCATAGGATGCTCCTTGTTGTAGGTCTCGATCTCTATGGCCCTGATGGCCCGCTGCACAGAGTCCACATCGGTGGTGTTGTGCATTGCCGAGCCGTTCTGCGCCTTCAGTCCGACGAGCATCTGCGTCAGTTCATCCAGTGATTTGCCTTCCAGCCTGTCACGCAGGGACTGGTTCTGGGGTACAGGCGACAGTTTATAGCCCTTCAGCACAGCCTCGATGTAGAGGCCCGTGCCACCGCAGAGTATGGGCGTCTTGCCTCTACCTATTATATTATTATAGACCTCAAAAAAGTCCTGCTGATACTGAAACAGGTTGTACTTCGTGCCCGGCTCGCAGATGTCGATGAGGTGACGGGGGATGTCGACGGTAGTACCGTCGACCACGCAACAGTAGTCGCCGAGGTCCTTGCCCGTGCCGATGTCCATGCGACGGTAGACCTGACGGGAGTCGGCTGAGATAATCTCGCCGCCGATACGGGCAGCAACGGCCACGGCCAGCGGGGTTTTGCCGCTGGCAGTTGGGCCGAGTATGGTAATCATCTTCTGCATAACAGGGGCAAAGGTACACAAAAAAAGCCGTCCGACAAAATCGGACGGCTATTATTTTACCTTAACGGAGATTATTTCAACTCAGCGAGGTACTTGATGGTGCGAACCATCTGAGAGGTGTAAGAGTTCTCATTGTCGTACCAAGCAACAACCTGAACGAGAGAGTTGCCGTCGCCAATCTTGCTGACCATGGTCTGGTTAGCGTCGAACAGCGAACCGAACTTCATACCGATGATGTCGCTCGAAACGAGTTTCTCCTCGGTGTAGCCGAACGACTCGTTGGCAGCAGCCTTCATGGCAGCGTTGATGCCCTCAACAGTCACCTCACCCTTCACAACAGCGTGCAGGATAGTGG
>JAFUUL010000123.1 GCA_017483805.1 Prevotella sp. | reverse complement strand
GGCGAGGGTGATGAGTGTCAGTGTGTACTCTTTCCCCTTCTTGTCTTTCCGCGTCGTGCTGTACACCCACTGCCGCGTGCCGCTCTTGTGCCAGTACTTGTTACGTACCCACTCCAATGACTTGTTCTGGTGTCTGCGTATCGCCCATCGCCTCAGCTGTAGGAAGATGGTGTGGTCAAGACGCCAGAACGCCTTCTTCGACGACACGTACCTGTAATAGTTCTTCGCAGAGCGAAGCGGCAAAGCCGAGCGCACCCATCCCGCTGTCATGCGGTTCAGTCTCTCTATCACGTCGGCCTGCTTCCGCGAGCGCATCGAGTATATTATCTCGTGCGTCGCTCTCGCAAACTTCTTGAGGGCTTTCTCGCTCGGCTTTATCAGCAGCGTGCCGTTACGGTACTTGCGTATGTTGAATCCGAGGAAGTCAAACCCGTCGTCGATGTGCGTTATCAGTGTCTTCTCCTCTGAGAGTTCCAAGCCCCTCTCCGTCAGGAACGGGATGAGGTCTGCCTTTATCTCCTCCAGCACCTCGCGGCTCTCGCCCGTGATGATGAAGTCGTCGGCGTAGCGTACAAGGTTCACCTTTCGGCTGACGGTCTTGCCGTCCTGCTTTCGGGCGCGGTACTTGTCGAGCAGCGCGTCCATGCCGTCGAGCGTGATGTTTGCCAGCACGGGTGAGATGATTCCTCCCTGCGGCGTACCCTCGTCGGTGTCGTGGAACACATTGCCTATCATGACCCCTGCCTCCAGCCATTTGCGCAGCATCTTCTTGTCGGTGATGACGTTCTGAAGCAGCCACTCATGGCTGATGTGGTCGAAGCAGCCCTTGATGTCTCCCTCCAGCACCCATTGTGCGGCGTTCCTGCCGAAGAGCACCTTGTACAGCTGGTCTGTCGCGTCCGCACAGCAGCGGTTGCGCCGAAAGCCGTATGAGTGCCTGTCGGCCTGCGTCTCCGCCACGGGTTCGAGTGCCATGAGGAAGAGGGCTTGCATCGCCCTGTCCTTGATGGTCGGGATGCCCAGCGGGCGCATCTTCCCGTTGCTCTTGGGAATCTCCACCCTCTTCAATGGCTTGGCCTTGTATCCTCTCAATGTCAAAGAACTGATGGCTCTGTAGCGCTCCGCTGGCGTGAGCCAGGTCTCCCCGTCCACCCCTGCGGTGCTACCGCCCCTGTTCGATGTCACCCGCCGCACGGCCAAGGCCTTGGCCGCAAACGAGTTCACCAGTATGCGCTGGAGCTTCTTCACTTTCCCAGCGCGGTTCGCTTTCAGAGCCTCCACTATTCGGACTTGCAGCTTGCGCACCTGCGCCTCGCATTTCTTCCAGTCTATCGACTGCCATCTGTTCGGCATGGCCAAGGATGCCCACGGGGCAGTAGCCCCGCTCCACCAGCGTTTCCTCATTTCTTGCAAGTTCTACAATGTTTCTTTTCCCTTTCATGGAGAATTACCTCGCGGAAGTCTGCCCGCTTTCGCGTGGGATGATGTCGCAATCCCTGTCCCCGCCATTACAGCGGGGCATTCGCTTTCTCCGCGTTCATCTGCCTGCAGACCGTTCGGGCTTCGTTGCCGTCGCCTTACCTCTCCCCGAAAAGGGAGGTCGGAGACCTACAGGTTTACCGAGTTCCGTATAAGTAACTTCGTCCGATTTAGGACCCGTCTATCCACCGGTGGGGCTTTCGTCCGTGTGGCCTTTACCAAAACAAGACCAGCCTGCCCACCCGCCATTTTGGCCTCGGCTCATAAGCATCCGTGAGCCGATTATTCGTAACGATGGTTGCTAACGACGGTTACTTTATGTTGTCCATGTCAGACAGCCTTGCAGCTGCGCAGGGTGATGCTCCCCGCCTCGCCACGTTGTCCCGATGCTCCGCACCCCGCCGTTACCAGCGACGCACTTTCGGTAGGCTACTCTTAACGGAACAAGAGGTTCATTAGTTTCAAAGAACAATTACTTATACGACTTCTCGTCGCAATTTGAGTGCAAAGATACGAAAAGTCGGGGGCAAAACAAAAAGAAATGATTCTTTTTTTTCACTTTTCCGATAACTGTCATCTGTCATCGAAACGGCATATCCCGAGGTCGGAGATTCCGGTATCGAGGTCCGAAGACGGCATATCCCGCAGGCGGTGCTGAAAAACGCCCGAAATCGGGTGGGGGAATTTGCAGGTGTGGCCGAATCTTCATACCTTTGCACCTACAGCAGACGGATGATGTCAGCCAGGCCACTGACCTCGTGCGTCACCGGCTCCCCGGCAGGGAAGTCGGGCCAACGATTGAAATAAATGGTATCAAGACCAGCATTGATGGCACCCTGGATGTCGGTGGCCAGGTTGTCGCCTATCATGACGGTGGTCTCGCGCGTAGCCCCGGTCAGGCGCAGGGCGTAGTCGAAGAACAGGGGCGAGGGCTTGTTGGCGCCAGCATCCTCGCTCAGGATGACGGTGTCGAAGTAGCCGCGCAGCCCGCAGGCCTCCAGTTTTCGGTACTGCACTTCGTGGAAGCCGTTGCTGGCCATGTGGATGCGGTAGCCCCGCCGCTTGAGGTAGTCCATCAGTTCGTGGGCACCCTCCACCACGCCGGGCTTGCTCGAGCAGTAGTCCAGGAACACGTCGCTCACCTGCCGGCACAGTGCCTCCGTCACCTGCAGCCCCCGCCCCTTGCTCAGCGGGTGGCGGAAACGCTCCACTATCAGGTAGTCGCGCGTGATCTCCCCCTTGGAGTAGCGGCTCCAGAGGTCGATGTTCGTCGTCCAGTAGTCGTCGAAGAACGTCTGCGGCTGCTCGAAATAGCGGTTCAGGGCAAAGTGGTCGAACACCTCCCCCAGCGCGATGACCGCATTGCCGTGAGTGTCGTAGAGCGTGTCATCGAAGTCGATGAATATGTCGGTGTACTTCTTCTCCTTCACTTTTTCACTCATCACTTCTCACTTCTCACTCTTCAGTTGCTCCACCAGGTCGGCAATGCGCTTCAGTTCCTGCGGGATGCGGATCTTCTGCGGACAGTGAGGCTCGCACTGACCACACATGATGCAGTGGTCGGGCTGGCGGTCGCGGGGAATGGCACGGTCAAGGCTGATCAGGTAGCGCCGACGGTTCTCCCGATAGTTGGCATCGCCGGCATCGTCGGGCATCTGGCCCTCAATCTTCATCTTGTTGTAGTGTACGAAGGCGGCCGGTATGTCGATGCCGTAGGGGCAGGGCATGCAGTATTTGCAGTCGTTGCAGGGGATGGTGTCCTCCTCCATCATCTGATGGGCCAGTTCCGTGTCCAGGAAGCGTTGCTCCTCCTCGGTCAGCGGCACCAGCGGACAGTAGGACAGCAGATTGTCCTTCAGGTGCTCCATGTAGGTCATGCCGCTCAGCACCGTCAGCACCCCCTCCGGCGTGCCGGCATAGCGGAAGGCCCACGAAGCCACAGACCTCTGCGGGTCGCGCTGTTTCAGTTCGCTGACCACGTACTGCGGCACCTTGGCCAGTCGCCCGCCCAGCAGCGGCTCCATGATGACAGCCGGTATGCCTCGCTTCAGCAGTTCGTCGTACAGGTAGGAGGCGTCGGTGTTGCGCGGGTTGATGTCGTCGGCATAGTTCCAGTCCAGGTAGTTCAGTTCTATCTGCACGAAGTCCCAGTGGTACTTGTCGTTCAGGGCAAGCAGATGGTCGAACACCGCGATGTCACCATGGTAGGAGAATCCCAGGTTCTTGATGCGTCCAGCCTCGCGCTCCGCGAGCAGGTAGTCCAGGATGCCGTTGTCCAGATAGCGTCCCTGCAGGCTCTCCATGCCGCCCATGCCGATGCCGTGCAGCAGATAGTAGTCGATGTAGTCCACCTGCAACTCCCGCATAGAGTTGTGATACATCTCAATGCTGGCTTCGCGCGACCAGGTCTCCTCGTTGAAGTTCGACAGTTTGGTGGCCACGAAGTATTTCTCGCGCGGATGGCGGCTCAGGGCGATACCCGTGCAATGCTCGCTCTGACCGCGGCAGTAGGCCGGTGACGTGTCGAAGTAGTTTAGCCCGTGCTCCAGGGCGTAGTCCACCTGACTGTTGATCATCTCCTGGTCGAACTCGTCGCTGTCGGGCAGGGTCGGCAGTCGCATCATGCCATAGCCCAGCAGCGACACCTGGTCGCCGTTCTTGGGGTTCTTCCTGTAGGTCATCTGGCCCACGGGCGGCTCGGTGGGCGATTCAGTTTCGCTGGAGCCCTGCCTGCCTGCACATGCTGCCACGGCTGCGGCGGAGCCCAGACCCAGATATTTCAGAAACGAGCGGCGTGATATGTTCTTGTCTTTCATACGCGTTATATATTATGGTGTACGACATGACCTTCCACGTGAATGGCCGGAATGGGCCGCACGGGGCACAGGTATTCGCAGGCTCCGCAGCCGATGCAGGCCTCCTCGTTGATGCCGGGGATTGAGGGCGACAGATCGTCGTCGGGGTCGGTGGGCATCATCTCGATAGCCCCCACGGGGCAGTGGCGTGCGCAGTTGCCGCACTCCACCTCGCCAAGGGCCGAGATGCAGTGGTGAGGCGACACCACGGCGTGGCCTATCTGGATGCTCGACTTCTCGATGTCGTCGATGGGGCGGATGGCACCGGCAGGACACACCTCAGAGCAGCGCGTGCACTCCGGACGGCAGTAGCCCCGCTCGTAACTCATCGTGGGCTGCATCAGGCTCATCAGGTCGGTGCTGGGGCGCAGCACGTCGTTCGGACATTCCGACACGCAGAGTTGGCAGCCCGTGCACCGCGTGGCCATGTTCTTGGCCGAGAGCGAGCCCGGCGGCGTCACTGGTGTCACGCGTTCGGGGGCTTTCTTCTGTACAATCTCCGCCAGTCCACCGTCCACTTTCTTGGCCTCCTGAGCCAGCGCGGCTGTGGTGGCCAGCGCGGTAGTCACCAGGAAAGCCCGCTTGGTGGGGTCGGGGCTGGATTTTCCGGATTCTTTAGTCTGATTAGATAGGTTAGAATGGCTGGAATACGCCAGCGCCCCAAACTTGCACGCCTCCAGGCAGTCGCCGCAGACCACGCAGCGGGAGTAGTCCACCTGATGATTCTTGAAGTCGATGCACGAGGCCTTGCAGTTCTTGGTGCAGAGCGAGCACGAGCGGCACTTGTCGGCATGGAAGCGGATTTTCAGCCACGAGAAGCGCGACAGAAACGACAGCACCGTGCCCACCGGACAGATGGTGTTGCAGTAGGTGCGACCGTTGCGCCAGGCCAGCACCAGCAGCAGGATCAGGGTGCCCGCGGCAATCAGCAGCACGGGCAGCGACTTCAGCCATACGTCGACGCCGTAGAAGGCATAACTGTCCATCGACTCGGCCACCGAGGCCAGCACGTTGTTGCCCAGTTTGTAGAGCGGCTGCAGGATCATGGTTGCGATGCGGCCGAAGGCACTGTAGGGGGCCAGCAGTTGAACCACCGAGCCGACGCCCGCCAGGGCAGCCGCCAAGAAGAGGACGAGCACGGGGTAGCGCAGCCACTTCACCTCCTTGGAGTAGGTGTAGCGGTTCTTCTTAGCCTTCATGCCCCACTTCCCGAAGATGTCCTGCAGGACACCCAGCGGACAGATGACCGAGCAGTAGATGCGCCCGAAGACGAGCGTCAGCACGGCCAGTCCGACTATCACCGCCACGTTCAGTGCCAGCACGGCCTCCAGGGCCTGGATGCGTGCCATCCAGCCCAGCCAGTGGTGGAGCGTTCCCGTGAAGTCGAGGAACAGCAGTGTCAGTCCTGTGAAGAAGACTGTCGCAAGCGCGATTCTTGTTTTCTTTAGCATACCTATGTATTTGTTTTGTTTAGTCTAACGATGACGATGCTCAGTTCATAGAGCAGCCAGATGGGCAGCGAGACGATGCACAGCGTGAAGGCATCTCCCGTAGGGGTGATGATGGCCGCCACCACCAGGATGGCCACGATGGCGTGACGGCGATAGCGAGCCATGATCTGTCCGTTGATGAAGCCCATCCTGCCCAGGATGGCGCAGACCACCGGCAGTTCGAAGATGACGCCCATCACCAGGCTCATCGATACGAGCGTGTCGATGTATGACTGCAGCGTGAGCATGTTCTCCACCTCGGGGCTGACCTGATAGGTGCCCAGAAACCTGACCGTCAGCGGGAAGATGAGCAGATAGTTGAGCAGCGTGCCCAGCATGAACATCACGTAGCCCGACACCACCAGCCACAGCCCTGCCCGCCGCTCCTTGGCGTAGAGGCCGGGCGAGACGAAGCGGAACAACTCGTAGATGATGTAAGGCGCGGCGCACAGCAGTCCGGCATACATCGCCACCCGTATGTGGGTCATGAACTGCTCGGTCAGCCCTGTGTTCATCAGATGGATGCTGAACGGTTCGACGCCAAGCAGGCGATAGGCGATGAAGTCGCTCGTCCTGGGGGCCAGCACCACGGCGAAGAGCCAGTCCTTCATGCAGAAGGCTGCCACGCCGAAAATCACGGCTGCAGCCAGCGAACGCAGGATGGCCCATCTCAGTGCTTCCAGATGTCCCCAAAAGGTAGCCACCTCACTTTTCATCCGTCTTCACCTCGTCGTCCACTTCCTTCATTCCTTCCTTGAAACTCTTCACGCCTTTGCCCAGTCCGCGCATCAGTTCGGGAATCTTGGCACCTCCGAAGAGCAGCAGCACCACCAGCACGATGAGCAGTATTTCCTGCCCCTGAAGGCCGAATAGCAGTAATGTTTTAAGTTCTAACATATAAAATAGATTTAAATCTCGGTTGCAAAGATACGAAAATTAATTCTTTTTTCGTAACTTTGCAGACAAAAATTTAATCTTCTATCATTATGGGATTCTGGAAATCATTGTTCGGAGGTGAAGAGGAAAACACCGAAGAGGCAAAAAGAAACGCCGAAGACAAGAACTTCGACCTGTTGAAATACGATGGCGTGAAGGCTCTGCGCATGAATCAGGTGGAGTATGCCGAAAAGTGCTTCCGCGAGGCGCTGAAGATTCACGACGACCTGGAGACGCGCGACTATTTGCAGCAGACGCTGATACGGCAGGGCCGGCTGGAGGATGCCTTGGCTGAACTGAAGGTGATGGCTGCCGCTGCCCCAGACAATGTGGCGGTGCTGATGCAGGCAGCCCATGTGGCCTATATGCTTGAGGACTATCCCGAGATGCAGGCCATCTGCGAGCAGGCGCTTGCCATCGACCCCGACCATGCCATGGCCAACTATCAGTTGGCACAGGCCGCACTGGGGCAGGGCGACCTCATCGGCACCATTGCCCGGCTGACCAAAGCCATTGCTTCGGCCGAAAATCTGGCCGATGCACGATTGCTGCGCTCGAAGGTACTGCTGAAGATGGGTGACCTTAAGGGGGCTGGCGAAGACGTGGACTGGCTGCTGGCTCATACCACCGACGAGGAGGACGTGCTGCTGCAGGCTGCCCGCCTGATGCACGCCAAGGCTGACGACGATGGCGCCATGACCCTATATAACAAGGTGATAGACCTCAACCCCTTCCAGATAGATGCCTACAGCGAACGCGGCAAAATCAGGTACGACCGCGGCGACAAGCAGGGGGCCGAGGAGGATATGCAGAAGGTGCTGGAACTCAATCCCAATGCGCTGGCGGACGTCAGCGGAGAATATTCAGCCGAAGGGATTGAGGAAAAAGTAAAGAAAGCCTATACCATTCTCAATCCCTTCGGAATCTGATTTTCTTTTCTCGGGGGGGGTAGACTTAGACCTGGCGGGTCAGACCAACTTGAATGTGAGCGTGGTCTGGCCCATCTTGATTTTCACGCCGCTCTTGAGCAGCACGCTCATGCCCTGCGGCACCCGACGGCCATTCACCAGCACGGGATTCAGGTCTTTCAGCACCGTCAGCGTGAACGTCATCACGCCGTTTCGCGGTTCTGCGTCGATCTGGACGGAGCGGCGGCTCATTTCGGGGTCGATGAACTGGATGTCAGAGGGCGTGTTGGGGTCTTTTCTGCCTATCAGCGTCGAGCCGTCCAGCAGACGGATCTTGTTGGGACTGCTCATGAAACCGCCTCCCCACTGCAGTTCGCCGTTGGTCACTCTACGCTTGCGGGGCGTGACCACGGTTTCGTCAGACGGTGTCGGCTCGGGCTCGGGCTCAGGATCGGGAATGTCGATATAATTATATTGGTGGGGCTGCTCCACCTCCTCCTGCTCCTTGCGCAGGCGCTCCTGCTCCTGACGCAGCCGTTCCTGCTCCTCCTGCTCCTTGCGCAGCCGCTCCTGCTCCTGCTGGCGGCGCTGCTCCTCCTGCTGCTGACGAATGCGCTCCTGCTCCTGGCGCAGCCGTTCCTGCTCCTTCTGGAGGCGCTCCTCGGCCTCGGCATCGTAGGCCGTGATGTGCACCTTGGCGTTGCAGTCCTTGCAGGTGATGACCTGCACGCCGGGCTGCTCGGGCTTGATGGCGATGGGCTTGTTGCACTTCGGACAGATGAAACTGGTGGCCTTGCCTATCTTCGCCCTGTTCTCGATGACGTATTTGTCGCCTTGCAGTGTCACCTTACCCAGCACGCGGACGGGCATCTGCGTGTGGAACTTATCCACCGGTTCATCGCTCGGGGCGCCCACCTTGGGGGGCTTCACCATATACTCCTGAGCGGCATTGCAGTGGGTGCACACCACCTTGATCAGGCCCATGCGCTTGTGGGTGGAAGCCTCGAAGTGCTTGCCGCATTCTATACACTTGACATCGAGAATTCTTGCAGGTATGTTCATACTATTATTAATAATGTGTAGCGATTGTTTTTTCTGAACTGCAAAGGTAAGCATTATTTCCGAAACGGCCAAATCTTAGCGACGGAAAAATAAAATATGAAAATTTCTTCCATTTTATTTGCGTATTTCAAAGAATTGTTATACTTTTGCAACCGAAAATAACAAAACGAAAGATTTATGACAGGTCTGAACGCATATTTTTACTTCTACTTTTACTTTGCAAGCCATTGTGAAGCGGGAAGTCGCGTTTAGATTTCAAAAGGATATGAAACATAAGGCCCCGCTTCACCAGAGAGTGAAAGTGGGGCTTTTAAATGAAACAAAGGAACATGAAGCGAATAGCAATCCAGGGCGAAATAGGGTCGTTCCACGACATAGCCGCCCACCAGTACTTCCAGGGTGAGCAGTTGCAACTCATCTGCTGCAGCACCTTCGAGCAGGTCTACGACAGCCTGCGCCAGGATCCCACGGTCATCGGCATGGCTGCCATCGAGAACACCATCGCGGGCTCGCTGCTTCACAACTACGAGTTGCTGCGCGACAGCGGCACCACCGTGGTGGGCGAGCACAAACTGCACATCACCCACTGCATCTGCTGTCTGCCCGACGACGACTGGTCGACACTGACCGAGGTGCACTCGCATCCGGTGGCCCTCATGCAGACGCGCCACTACCTGGAGCGCCATCCGGAGTTGCGCATCGTGGAGGGTGACGACACTGCCGGTTCGGCCAAGATGATTGCCGAGGGCCAGCACCACGGCTGGGCAGCCATCTGCCACGCTGAGGCCGCGCGGCTCTACGGCCTGAAGGTGCTGGAGGACGGCATCGAGGACAACAAGCACAACTACACGCGCTTCCTGGTGTGCTCCATGCCCCAGAAGGCCGACCTGCTGCGCCCGCTCGTAGAGACCGACAAGGCCAGCATCGTCTTCGCCCTGCCCCACGAGGAGGGTTCGCTCTCGGCTGTGCTGGCCATCCTGTCGTTCTACAAGATCAACCTGACGAAGATCCAGTCGCTGCCCATCATCGGCAAGGAATGGGAGTATCTGTTCTATGTTGACGTGACCTATAGTGACCTGACGCGCTATCGGCAGGCTATCGACGCCATCATCCCCCTGACGCGCGACCTGAAGATTCTGGGGGAGTATAGGGCGAATTGAAGATTGAAAATTGAAGATTATGATAAAACCAGCAGACAGACTAAATTTAGTACAGGAATACTACTTCAGCCGCAAACTGAAGGAAGTGGCCCAACTCAATGCCGAGGGCAAGGACATCATCTCGTTGGCCATCGGCAGCCCCGACATGCCGCCATCGGAGCAGACCATCGATAAGTTGTGCGAGGTGGCCCGCCAGCCTGGGGCCCACGGCTACCAGCCGACGCAGGGCACGCCCGAACTGCGCGAGGCCATGGCACGGTATTACAAGAAGACGTATGGCGTCAACGTAGACCCGGCTACCGAGGTGCTGCCGCTCATTGGCTCGAAGGAGGGCATCCTGCATATCACCCTGGCATTTGTAAACCCTGGCGATACGGTGCTGGTTCCCAATCCGGGCTATCCCACCTATACGTCGCTGTCGAAATTGCTTGGTGCACGAGTGGAGTACTATGACTTGAAGGAAGAAAAAGGCTGGATTCCAGACTTCAACGACTTGCTCAATCGTGACCTCTCGCACGTGAAACTGATGTGGACCAACTATCCTCACATGCCGACCGGCACTCCTGCCACCCAGGGCCTTTACGACCGTCTGGTGTGGATTGCACGCAAGAACAATTTCCTTATTGTCAACGATAATCCGTATTCCCGCATACTGAATAGCAATCCGCTGTCGATTTTCTCCACTCGGTTGTCCAGTAGCGACGATGCGTGGGATCACTGCATTGAACTCAACTCGCTTTCAAAGAGTCACAATATGCCAGGGTGGCGTGTGGGCATGTGTGTCGGTAAGGCCGAATATATAAAGAACATCCTAAAGGTGCAGTCGAACATTGAGAGCGGCACCTTCCGTGGACTGCAGTTGGCATCGGCCGAGGCCCTCGACTTCAACAGCGAGGCATGGCATGAGGAATATAACATCAATGTATACAGCCGTCGCCGCCGGTATGCCGAGCAGATCATGGACGCGCTGGGATGCACCTACGACAAGAGCCAGGTGGGCATGTTCCTCTGGGGCAAGATACCCGCCGAGTGCCAGAACGTGGAGGACCTGACGGAGCGTGTGCTCCACGAGGCCCGCGTCTTCATCACCCCGGGCTTCATCTTCGGAAGCAACGGCGAGCGCTACATCCGCATCTCGCTCTGTGCCAAGGAGGAGAAGATACAGGAGGCGCTGGAGCGCATCAAGAGAATCGTCACGACGAAATGACGTGATAACGAGATAACGTAATAACGAAAAAAGAACAAAAGATATGGAACTGGAATTAGAGAAACTGAACCTTCCGAGTGATAACGAACGCCCCTTCGTCATTGCAGGCCCATGCAGTGCCGAGACCGAGGAGCAAGTGATGAAGACCGCCCGCGACCTGGCCATGAAGGGCTGCCACAACTTCCGCGCTGGCGTGTGGAAGCCGCGCACCAAGCCCGGCGGCTTCGAGGGCAACGGTGAGAAGGCCCTGCCCTGGATGAAGCAGGTGAAGGAGGAAACTCACATGCTGATATCCACCGAGGTGGCCACGCCGGAGCACGTGGAGTTGGCCCTGAAGTACGACATGGACATCCTGTGGGTGGGAGCCCGCACCACGGCTAACCCGTTTGCCATGCAGGCCCTGGCCGACGCCCTGAAGGGTGTGGACGTGCCCGTCTTCGTGAAGAATCCCGTCAACCCCGACCTGGAACTCTGGATCGGTGCCCTGCAGCGCCTGAACCAGGCGGGCATCAAGCGCCTGGGAGCCATCCACCGCGGCTTCTCCAGTTTCGAGCAGAAGATCTACCGCAACGCGCCGATGTGGCAGATTCCCATCGAACTGCACCGCCGCATACCCGAACTGCCCATCATCTGCGACCCCAGCCACATAGGCGGCCGCCGCGAACTGATAGCCCCGCTCTGCCAGCAGGCCATGGACCTGGGCTTCGACGGGCTGATCGTGGAGAGCCACTGCGACCCAGACAAGGCCTGGAGCGACGCCAAGCAGCAGGTGACGCCCGAGGTGCTGGACTACATACTCTCGCTGCTCATCATCCGCGACGAGCACGTGACCACCGAGAGCATCCAGCAACTGCGCAAGCAGATTGATGACCTGGACAACCAACTGATGGACCTCCTGGCCCGCCGCATGAGCGTGTGCCGCGAGATAGGCAACTACAAGAAGGAGCACAACATGACGGTGCTGCAGACCTCGCGCTACAACGAGATACTGGAGAAGCGCGGCGTGCAGGGCTCGCTGACGGGCATGTCGCCGGAGTTTGTGGCCAAGGTCTTCGAGAGCATCCACGAGGAGAGCGTGAGACAGCAGATAGAGATTGTGAACAAATAGCCCCCCCGCTCAGATGAAGATATTAGTATTAGGCGCAGGCAAGATGGGGTCGTTCTTCATCGACCTGCTGAGTTTCGACCACGAGGTGGCCGTCTTCGAGAAAGACCCGCAGCGCATGCGGTTCACCTACAACTGCCAGCGGTTCACGCGCCTGGAGGAGATTGGCGACTTCCGCCCCGAACTGCTCATCAATGCCGTCACGCTGAAGTACACCATCCCCGTCTTCCAGGAGGTGATGCCCTACCTGCCGCAGGACTGCATCATCAGCGACATAGCCAGCGTGAAGACCGACCTGCGCGAGTTCTACGAGCAGTCGGGCCGCCGCTACGTGTCGACCCACCCCATGTTCGGCCCCACGTTTGCCAACCTGCAGCAACTCTCCGAGGAGAACGCCATCATCATCAGCGAGGGTGACTACATGGGGCGCATCTTCTTCAAGGATCTCTACCAGAAACTGGGCTTGAACATCTACGAGTACACCTTCGAGGAGCACGACCGCACGGTGGCCTACTCGCTGTCGATACCCTTCGTGTCTACCTTCGTCTTCGCGGCCGTGATGAAGCACCAGGACGCGCCGGGCACCACCTTCAAGCGCCACATGCGCATAGCCAAGGGCGTGCTCAACGAGGATGACTACCTGCTGCAGGAGATACTGTTCAACCCATACACCCACGACCAGGTGCAGCAGATACGCACGGAACTGAAGGAACTGCTGGAGATCATCGACGGCAAGGATGCCGACGGCATGAAGCGCTACCTGACGAAGATTCGCAACAACGTGCGGCGCGACATCGAGATCAAGCGCTGAGCCTGACACTGACTGACACTGACACTGCTGCTGGGGACGCCTCTCACATAAGGGATAGAGCGTCCCCAGCGCATTTTTTCTGACGATTATTTGCAGGGGTGCTGAAAAAATAGTACCTTTGCACGCGAATTCGAATTTAACAACAGTTTTTTTAATAAGAAATGAACATTTCATATAAGTGGCTGAAGGAGTACGTTGACTTCGACCTTTCACCCCAGCAGGTCTGCGATGCGCTGACCTCGACGGGCCTCGAAGTGGACGCTCTGGAAGAAGTACAGTCCATCCGTGGTGGACTGAAGGGTCTCTACGTGGGCCAGGTGCTCACGTGCGAGATGCACCCCAACAGCGACCATCTGTATGTGACGACGGTCGACCTGGGCCGGGGCGGCGAGCCCTCGCAAATCGTGTGTGGCGCGCCCAACGTGGCTGCCGGACAGAAGGTGATCGTGGCCGACCTGGGCTGCGTGCTCTACGATGGCGATCAGGAGTTTGTGATCAAGAAGTCGAAACTGCGCGGCGTGGAGTCGTGCGGCATGATCTGTGCCGAGGACGAGATCGGCGTGGGCACGAGCCACGACGGCATCATCGTCCTGCCGGAGGATGCGGTGGTGGGCACGCCTGCCGCCGAGTACTACCACCTGGAGAGCGACTGGCTGATCGAGGTGGACATCACGGCCAACCGCGCCGATGCCCTGTCGCACTGGGGCGTGGCCCGCGACCTGTATGCCTGGCTCCGCCAGAACGGCTATCAGACCAGCCTGCACCGCCCGGGCGTGGAGGCCTTCAGCGTGGATAGTCACGACCTGCCCATCGAGGTGGAGATCGCCAACCGCGAGGCCTGCCGCCGCTATGCCTGCGTGAGCATCACGGGCTGCCAGGTGAAGGAGAGTCCCGACTGGCTGAAAAACAAACTGACCACCATCGGCCTGCGCCCGATCAACAACATAGTGGACATCACCAACTACGTGATGATGGCCTACGGCCAGCCCCTCCACTGCTTCGACGCCGACATGGTGAAGGGCCACAAGATAGTGGTGCGTACGATGGCGGACGGCACGCCCTTCCAGACGCTGGACGGCGTGGAGCACCGCCTGAGCGACCGCGACCTGGCCATCTGCAACGCCGAGGAGCCCATGTGCATAGCCGGCGTCTTCGGCGGCAAGGGCAGCGGCACCTATGAGAGCACGACGAGCGTGGTGCTCGAGTCGGCCTACTTCCACCCCACGTGGATCCGCAAGTCGGCCCGCCGCCACGGCCTGTCCACCGACGCCTCGTTCCGCTTCGAGCGCGGCATCGACCCCAACGGCACCATCTACGCCCTGCAGCAGGCTGCACTGCTCTGCCGCGAACTGGCCGGAGGAAAGATAGCGATGGACATCTGCGACGTCTATCCCGAGCCGATGGAGGACGCCCGCGTAGACCTGCGCTACGACTACGTGAACAGCCTGGTGGGCAAGGAGATACCCGCCGAGACCATACGCAGCATCTGCCAGTCGCTGGAGATGCAGGTGCTCGCTGAGAGCGCCGAGGGCCTGGTGCTGCAGGTGCCGGCCTACCGCGTGGACGTGACCCGTCCGTGCGACGTGGTGGAGGACATACTGCGCATCTACGGCTACAACAACGTGGAGATACCCACGCAACTCAAGTCGAGCCTGGTGATCAAGGGTGAGGAAGACCGCAAGCACAAACTGCAGAACCTGGTGAGCGAGCAACTGGTGGGCGCGGGCTTCAACGAGATACTGAACAACTCGTTGAGTAAGTCGTCGTACTACGACGACAAACAGAACGGCACGGTGGTGCGGATCATGAACCCGCTGTCGGCCGACCTGGGCGTGATGCGCCAGACGCTGCTCTACGGCGGACTGGAGAGCGTGGAGCACAACGTGAAGCGCCGCAACGCCAACCTGCGCTTCTTCGAGTTTGGCAACATCTACCACTTCGCGCCCGAGCGCCACGACCCCGAGAACCCCATGCAGGCCTACAGCGAGGAGCGCATGCTGGGCCTCTGGGTGACCGGCAAGCGCGTGGAAGGCTCGTGGGCTCACCCCAACGAGGACTCCACCTACTATGAACTGTCGGCCTACGTGCAGAACATCCTGAGCCGCATCGGCCTGAAGCAGGGCGCCACGGTGACGAAGAAGTCGGAGAACCCCTGGTTCTCAGCCGGCGTGCAGATAGAGACGCGCGGCGGCAAGGTGCTCGCCGAGATGGGCATCCTGTCGAAGGCGCTGCTCAAGCAGTTTGACCTGCAGCAGCCCGTCTACTTCGCCGAACTGAACTGGTCGCAACTGATGAAGGCCACGCGCAAGAACGAGGTGATCTACACCGAGGTGCCGAAGCATCCGGCCGTGAGCCGCGACCTGGCCCTGCTGGTGGATCAGAGCGTGGAGTTTGCCCAGATTGAGCAGATAGCGCGTCAGGCGGAGAAGAAACTGCTGCAGCGCGTGGAACTGTTCGACGTCTACGAGGGCAAGAACCTGCCCGAGGGCAAGAAGTCGTATGCCGTCAACTTCATCCTGCAGGACGCTGAGCGCACGATGAACGATAAGCAGATCGACGCCATCATGCAGAAACTCATACAGAGCCTGAAGAAGCAACTGGGGGCAGAACTGCGATAATCATAATCATCAATTGTCAATTATCAATTAAAATATAATATGGGAAGAGCATTTGAATATCGTAAAGCAACGAAACTGAAGAGATGGGGCCACATGGCCAAGACATTCACCAAGATCGGCAAGCAGATCGCCATAGCCGTGAAGGCCGGCGGACCCGAACCCGACATGAACCCCGCACTGCGCGCATGCATTGCCAACGCCAAGCGCGAGAACATGCCGAAGGACAACATCGAGCGCGCCATCAAGAACGCACTGGGCAAGGATCATGCCGACTATAAGGAGGTGACCTACGAGGGCTACGGCCCCCACGGCGTGGCCATCTTCGTGGAGACACTGACCGACAACACGACCCGCACCGTGGGCGACGTGCGCTCGGTGTTCAACAAGTTCAACGGCAACCTGGGCACCCAGGGCTCGCTCTCGTTCCTCTTCGACCACAAGGCCGTGTTCACCTTCAAGAAGAAGGACGGACTGGACATGGACGAGATGATCCTCGACCTG
>JAFUUL010000122.1 GCA_017483805.1 Prevotella sp. | reverse complement strand
CTCTTCATGATTGTATTCATATAGTCGTTTTTTAATAGTCGTTATTCACTCATCACTTATCACTCCTCACTTATCACTCATCACTCCCTATGTCCTACATCGGTGAACTGATATCCCTGGGCGTGGCCTTCTCGTGGACGGCCGCAGCACTGGCCAGCGAGGTGGGCAGCCGCCATCTGGGCGTCTTCGTGATGAACGTGTGGCGCATGGCCCTGGCCCTGCTCTTCTCGGCCCTGCTCCTGTGGCTCACGCTCGGCCAGCCCTATCCCGTCTATGCCGGCACCGAGGCCTGGCTGTGGCTGTTGGCTTCGGGCGTGGTGGGCTATTTCTTCGGCGACTGGTGCCTGTTCAACAGTTACCTCACCATCGGCTCCCGTTTCGGCCAACTCTTCATGACCCTCGCCCCCATGTTCACCGCCCTCTTTGCCTGGGTCATGATTGGTCAGACCCTCTCGTGGTCGGCCCTGCTGGCCATGACCGTCACCCTGCTGGGCATTGCCATCAGCGTCTTGGGGCGCGACGAGCATCACCATGTCTCCGTCAACCTCCCCCTCAAGGGCATCCTCTACGGCATCGGTGCCGCCCTTGGCCAGGGCTTCGGCCTGGTGCTCAGCAAGATAGGTCTCGACCACTACACTCAGGATGTGGCGGCAGCCGATTCTTCACTCTTCACTCTTCACTCTTCACTTCAATACACCCTCCCCTTCGCCTCCAACATGATCCGTTGTGTGGCGGGCCTCGTCTGTTTCTCCGCCTGGCTCGTTGTCAGCGGTCAGGCAGGTCGCATGCGCCAGAGCGTCCACGACCACAAGGGTATGCTCGCCATGCTCTGTGCCGTCTTCTCCGGCCCTTTCATCGGCGTGGGTTTCTCGCTCATGGCCGTGCAGTATACCGCCGCTGGCATAGCCAGCACCCTGATGGCCCTCACCCCCATCATCATCCTGCTCCCCTCCCGCTGGCTCTTCCACCAGCCCATCACTCTCAAGGGCGTCATCGGTGCCGTCATCTCCGTCATCGGCGTATCCCTCTTCTTCCTGCTGTAGACCCACTCCTCGGCATTTCGTACAACAATCCCGCCAGTTCGTACAGCGGGCCCGGTTTCTCTTGGCAGGGTGGGAGAGAAGTGCTATCTTTGCATCGTCAAACCAAAAAGTTGATGTGCAAATGAAGCAGTTTTTTCTTTCCTTGATGATCGTGCTCATGAGCATGATGGCATCGACGCCCGCCAGTGCGAAAACTGACAGAAGCGACCTCCGTCAGATGGTTCCCGAAAACATCGTGGTGAAGCAGACCACACTGTTCAACGACGGTCGCACGCTGACCATCTATTACAAGAAACACGGCGAGCGGTGCGAGGTCTATTCTCCCTGCGATGCCAACGACTACAACATGAACGACGCTCATAAGATCAAGTCCACCACCTTCGAAGTGGTCGACCATGTGGAGGGCCGACTCTATCGCAAGGCTTCGGTGACCGAGGTGGCCCGAGTCATCAAGCGGGCCGTCAACCGATACCTCTGACTCGAAAAAAAGAAGCAGTTTGTTCGTTTGTCTCATTGAAAATGTGTACTTTTGCATCGTAAAAGTATGTAGTTGATGGAGTGGCTGAGAATTTCCACGAGCACCGAACTGGTGAGGGTTGCCACGGACGAGATATTGTATGTCCGTGCCGATGGCAACTACTCCGACCTTGTGCTCATCAGTGGGAGGAGCCGCAAGATGACCTTCCAGATTCATTTCTTCGATGACATCTTTCAGCAACTCCAGAATAATATGTTTGTCCGTGTCGGTCGTAGCCTGATAGTGAACAAGCGTTACATTTATGTCATCAACCTGACCGAGCAACTGCTGATTTTGTACGGAGGCAATATGCCGCAACCGGTGGAATTCTATGGGCAGCCCAGTCCGCACAGGCAGCGCGACATCACGATATCGCGCGATGCACTGAAGCAGTTGAAGGAGTCACTGGAAAACGAGAGAGGAGGCGACTATGAGTGATAAGATGCAACAGCACCCCGAGGTGCCCGTCATCGTCATCGAACATGACGAACAACCGGTGCATCAGACGATGCACACCCCCCTTAGTAAGGAAAAAGGGGCAGTCATTAGCATACCTCAGCATCCCTCGGGCGGCGGAAAGTGGCGCTGGTGGCTGCTGGCAGGCACGCTGGTCGTTGTATTCTTGCTCCTTCTGGCAGGCCTCATTGCAGGCCTCAAACTCTACCGCTACAACAACATCGGCGTCCCCATCTCCACCACCCCTGAGCAGAACATTGCCAAACTGCAGCAGCCCCTGCGGGCCGAGACGTCCGAAGTCATCCTCACGACCGACACCGTGCTGGGCGTCCCCCTCGACTTCTATGCCCTCCACGGCCTGAAGGCCAGCATACAGTTCGAAGAGCCCGACCTCGCTGACGAGTCCGTCTATCTCTACACCCGCTGTGCCGACCACACGGCCGACGGCCAGTATCTGGGCTCTCTCGTGGCCGAAGGTCAGGAGCGGCAGAGCGACTGTTCACGTCTGGGCTATATGGGTATGGCCGACGGCCGCATGGTCATCGGCATCTCTCGCAGTGATGCCGTGAAGGACTATGTCCAGGAGCGTGGCGGTTCCTTCTTCCGTCAGTTCATCCTCGTGAGCAATGGTGTCCTGCCGCCCCGTTTCTATCTGCACGGCAAGGTGGAGCGTCGCGCCATCGGTCGCAAGGACGACACCCTGTATTACGTAGCCACCCGTCATCGCGAGACCCTCTGGGACTTCGCCGATGCCCTCCGCGAATACGGCTTCGTCGATGCCATCTACATCACTGGTGGCAACAGTTACAGTTACTACCGCACCGCCGACGGCCGTCGTCACGACATCGGCGATCCCTCCGACTACCCCCACCTCGATTGGCCCGGCACCGTCCCCTGGCTGGTGTTTAGGAAACTTGGTATCAACGATGGGGGTATCGGGAAATCCCGAACTTCTCTTTAATGAGGGTGTGTCAAAATAGGCACATCCTCTTTTTTTATCACAAAGCCCCGACTTTCTCAAGCCAGGGCTTTGCTATGTCCAAAAATATTTGTACCTTTGGACCAAGTTCTTAAAAACATGGCAAAGATACACTTTCGTCCTT
>JAFUUL010000121.1 GCA_017483805.1 Prevotella sp. | reverse complement strand
GTTGGCAGTGGATGACGTGCGGCGGGCTTTCAAGTATTATCTGGAGCACGAGAACGCCGGTCGCCCCTTCATACTGGCAGGATTCAGCCAGGGTGCCCACATCATGCTGGAACTGCTGAAGGAGATGGACGACGAGACTTACGAGCGGATGATTGCGGCCTACGCCATCGGCATCACCATCGCGGAAACGGGGCCTCACATCGTGCCCGCCAAGGGGGCTGACGACACGGGCGTTACTATCTGCTACAATTCCGTCCGTGACACGGGCTGCACCATGCGTGGCTGGGAGAAGAGCAGCGTGGCCATCAATCCCGTGAACTGGCGGACGGACAGCATCCGTGCCTCGCTCATTACTGAGCCATCGCCGCTGCTGCCTGTAGCCCAGCAGAAGAAGGACACGATGACCGTCCACCTTGACACCGCCACCGGACTGCTCATCGTGGAGGGCTTCACGGCTCAGGACTACATGCTGCCGTTGCTGGGCGTGGAGGGCAACTATCACACCCGCGAAATCTGGCTCTATCGCGACCAACTGCGCGAGAACATGGCGCTCAGGGCCAACAGGAAAATAGGACATTAAACTAAGGTATATATGAAACTGAACATCTACGAAGAAGCCAGCCGCTGCCTGTTGTGCGAGGATGCTCCTTGCACCAAGGCCTGCGCGACGGGCGACCCTGCACGGGCCATCCGCGCCATCCGTTTTGGAAATGGGAAGTTGGCGGGCAGGTGGGTCGCCGAGTGTACAGACGAGGATTTGGAGGCGGCAGAAAGAGCCTGCATCCATTATGACAGGCCGATACGCATCAAGGAGATGGTAAGGCAGACCCTCCCCCTGCCCCTCCCTCGCAGGGAGGGGCAGGGGGAGGGTCTTCTTTCCATCACCTTCTGCGGCATCCCGTGCGAAAACCCCTTCTTCCTCGCTTCGTCTGCCGTCTGCACGAACTACGAGATGGTGGCCCGCGCCTTCGATGCCGGCTGGGCAGGCGTGTTCTACAAGACCATCTGCCTGCAGGAAATCCGCGAGGTGTCACCCCGTTTCGATGCCTGCCAGCAGGAGGGCTCGGCCGACTTCTACGCCTTCCGCAACATGGAGCAACTGAGCGAGAACCCCGTGGAGATGGACTTCGACATCCTGCGGCGGTTGAAGCAGAATTACCCCACGAAGGTGGTCGTGGCCAGCATCATGGGGCAGACCGAGGAACAGTGGATAGAACTGGCGAAGATGGCCGAGGAGGCAGGCTGCGACGCCGTGGAACTGAACTTCTCGTGTCCGCAGATGCGACTGGCGGGTATGGGCAGCGACGTGGGGCAGAACCCCGAACTGGTGCTGTTCTATACGGCCTACGTGAAGCGCAGCGTCTCGATTCCCGTCATTCCCAAGATGACACCCAACATCACGCAAATCAACCAACCCGCCATGGCCTCCTACTTCGCCGGTGCCGATGCCATTTCGGCCATCAACACCATCAAGTCGGTGACGATGGGCGACCGTGCTGAGGTCAGCGGTCGCAAGGCCGTTTCGGGCCTGTCGGGCCGTGCGGTCAAGCCCATCGCCCTGCGTTATATCTTGGAGATGGCGCAGAATCCTGTCCTCAATGGTGCCCACGGCAAGAAGGTGGAACTGAGCGGCATCGGCGGCATTGAGACGTGGCGCGACGCGCTGGAGTTCATTCAGTTGGGCTGCCGCAACGTGCAGGTGTGCACCGCCGTCATGCAGTACGGCTACCGCATCATCGACGACCTCATCCTGGGCCTGCAGAACTATCTCGCGGAGCGGGGCCTGTCCTCGCTCGATGCCCTTGTCGGCGAGGAGTTGCCGAACCTCGTCACCCCCACCGACCTCGACCGCGAGACCATTGTCTATCCGAAGATTGACCGCGAGCGCTGCATTGGCTGTGGCCGCTGCCACGTATCGTGCATGGACGGCGGCCATCAGGCCATAGTCTTCGATACGGATACCCGCCAGCCCCGCATCGTCGGCACCAAGTGCGTCGGCTGTCACCTCTGCCGTCTGGTCTGTCCCACTGGCGCCATCGGTGTTACCAAACGAATCAATAAGAAATAAGATATGAAAATTTCGATTAAGAGAGAGCAAAACCAAACGGGGTTGAGTTTTGCCGAGCGTGAGAAATTTCGACCGAAGGTCAAACAGATAAGACTTTGGATGCTCGCCGCCATCCTCGTAATCTGTGGCACAAGTATAATCATCGGCTGTAAAAGCAGCAAAGATAAGGCTGAAGTTGCGGTCAGCCCGACCGATGATAACAGCCAGTTTGTGATGCTGACCGATGTCGTACCCGATGTGATTCTGGAGATTCGCTACTACGGCACGTACAACTTTGTGGGAGCCCGCATCGACGGCTACGAGGAGCCGACGGCCCTGCTGACGAAGCAAGCCGCCGACAGCCTGAAGGCCGTCAGCGACGACGTGATGGCACAGGGCTATCGCCTGAAGATCTACGATGCCTACCGTCCGCAGAAGGGCGTGGACCACTTCGTGCGTTGGGCGCAAGACGTGGCCGACACAACGATGAAGCCCTACTTCTACCCCGACCTCGACAAGAGCGTGCTTTTCGAGCAGGAGTACATCTACGAGCGTAGCGGCCACACGCGCGGCTCGACCGTTGACCTGACGCTGTTCGACATGGCGACGGAGAAGGAACTCGACATGGGCGGCACCTTCGACTGGTTCGGCCCCGAGAGTCATCCCGACTACAAAGGCATTACCCCTGAGCAGTTCGAGCACCGCATGATTCTCCGTCGTGCCATGCTCGCTCACGGTTTCAAACCTCTCGACACCGAGTGGTGGCACTTCACCCTGAAGGACGAACCTTTCCCAGACACCTACTTCACTTTTCCCGTCAAGCAATTGAACAAATAAGATGAAACAGACAATGAGACTATGACCATCACCGTCGCGCCCGAATACCACGTCCTCGTGGCCACCGGCTACAGTGCCTCGGATATCCACCATACAAAGACCTCATCAACGTGGGCGACATCCATAGTTGTGAGCCGTGGCTCTACAGCGAGTGCTTAGCCAAGAACATCGCCGTCAGGGCCGAAGAATGGAGAAAAAAACAATAAGATATATGAAAAAGAAACTGATTTGGGCGCTCGGCGCCATCCTCGTCATCAGCGGTGCAACGGACATGCAGGCGCAGACGCTGCGCGGCACGGTGACGGACGCCCTGACGGGCGAACCGCTGATAGGCGCGACGGTGAGGGTCGTGGAACTGGACGGGGCCGCTGCCGTGGCCGACGTGGACGGAAACTATAAGATTGACGTTAAGCAGCCGGGACGATACACCGTGGAATCGCGCTTCATCGGCTACGAGCCGAGCATCCAGAAGGAGGTGCAGGTGGTCGGCGTGAAGGAAGTGGTGCTCGACATCGTGCTGCGCGAGAATGCCAACGAACTGACGGAGGTGGTGGTGAAGCCGCGCGTGAACAAGATGGCGACGGTGAACCCGACGGCGCTCGTTGGCGGCGTGATGCTCTCGATGGAGGAGGCCAGCCGATTCGCCGGTGGCGGCAACGACCCCGCCCGACTGGTGACGGCCTACGCGGGCGTGTCGGGCCAGAGCGACGGCAACGGCATCTCGGTCTATGGCAACGCGCCCCACACGATGCAGTACCGGCTGGAGGGCGTGGAGATTTTCACGCCGAACCACTTCAGCGACCTCTACGGCGCGGGCTTCGGCATGGTGAGCGCGCTGAACGCGAACGTCATCGGCAACTCG
>JAFUUL010000120.1 GCA_017483805.1 Prevotella sp. | reverse complement strand
TACGTGGTGGACGGGCGAGTGTGGGACCGCCGACGGCTGACCACCGACTGCCACCTCTTCCAGACCCGCAAGAGCGGCAAGACCGAGTTCGGCGCGGCCATCGACTTCGTGGAAGCCTGCTTTCTGGGCGACGTCAACGCTCAGGTGCTCATCTGTGCCAACAGCCGCGAACAGGCGAAGATAGCCTACAAAGCCGTGAAAGCCTTCGCCACGCAGGTTGACCCCACCTGCCTGAACCGCATGGGCGGCAAGTACTTCCGCCTGACAGCCGACGAACTGAACTGGCAACCGACGCAACCGCGACAGGGCGAAATCAAGGTGATGTCAGCCGGTGGCAAGACCAAGGACGGACTCTACGCCAGCATGGTACACGCCGACGAGCACGGACAGGCGGCATACGTCAACGGCAACTCCGACATGCAGAGCCTCGTGGACGTGTGTCAGGGCAGCATGGGACCGCGGCGCGAGAAACTGCTGCTCCACACCACCACCGCCGGACTCGTCAGCGAGGGGCCGTACAAAAGTCAGATAGAGACCGTGGAGCGCACCCTGCTCACCGAACTCGACCACCCGCTGGGCCAGCCCTGCCGCACGCCCGACGACTACTGGTTTGCCTTCCTGCTCAGGCTCGACCCGTGGGAAACGGACTACACGCTGGAGCAACTGGACGACGCGGAAATCTTCCGCAAGGTGAACCGCTCCATCGGCACGACCGTACAGCCGACGTGGTATCGTGAGCGACTTCACGCCGCCAGCCAGAGCGAGGACACCAAGCGCGAGGTGCTGACGAAGGACTTTAACCTGTGGCTCCCCGGACGCATCACCCGTTGGATCAGCGGCGACCGCATCCGTCCGCTGCAAGACAGCGACCCCACGCGGCGCATAGACCGCTGCACCTACGACCAGGGCTGGCGCATCTTCTGCGGCATGGACTACAGCAGCGGCCACGACCTCTTCGCCATCACCTATCTGGCCGTCGATTACAACCACGCCCAGCACCACCCCGACACCATGCGCGGCCTGATGTTTGCCGACACCGAGGCGTGGGTCTTAGAGAGCGAACTCAACGAAAGCCCGAACCGCGCTCTCTACGAGACGTGGATTCAGCAAGGGTGGCTCCACGTATGCCCCGGCGAGACCTTCGACTCGATGCTGGCCATCAGCCGACTCGCCGCCCACCTGTTCCACCCCGCCGCCGACGGCACGCCCGACCTACAGCGTATGCGGCTCGACATCGTGTCGTTTGCCTACGACCCCGCGCAGTCGAAGTCGCCCATCAACAACCTACAGGCGTGGCTCCAGTCGCTCGGCATAGGCGGCGAGGCCATCCGTCAGATGGTGCTGCCCGTCAGCCAGTCGGCCATGACGATGAACCCCATCATCGGCCACCTCGAAGAGATGATCCTCGGTGCGGAGCCGTGGATTGAGTTCTCGGCCAGCCCCCTGTGGCCGTGGTGCTTCACGAACTGCGGCGTCGAACTCGGACGCACCGACCTCCGGCGCATCACGAAAGCCGGAACGATTAACGAGAAGATAGACCCCGTGGCGGCACTCCTCGATGCCTGCTACGCCTTCGACCTGAGCGAAGGGAGGATTGAGAGGGAGAAATAGTGTAAAACCATTATAACAGAAAAGAGAATGGAAATCAAGAAATGCAGAAAATTCAAGAACGGCATCGTCTATGCGCTGGCATTGGACGACGGCAAACTGATTGAGACAACAGACACGTTTCTGCCCTACTACACGAAGGACGCGATAGGCAGGAAGCAGAACAAGTTGGACGACACTAACCTGGGTGACCGCACGGAGCGGTGGATGATTGGTGTCTCGACCATGAGCGGATGCCCTGTCGGTTGCAAGTTCTGCGCTACGGGCAACATGAAGCAGCGGTGGCGTAACCTGACAGCCGACGAGATTGTGGCGCAGGTGGACTTCATCATCAGCCGTGCCGGTGCCGACCCGATGAAAGCCAAGGAGTTCAAGATAAACTACACCAGAATGGGCGAGCCGTTCCTGAACATCGAGGCCGTGAAAGAGGCCATCCGGCGTATCACGGAAAAGTACCCCAATACGCACCACTACGTTTCCACCATCGGCATCAAAGGCAGTGACTTCTCATTTGTAGAGGGAAACGTTACACTGCAAATCAGCCTTCACAGTTTCGACGAGCAGCACCGCGACTGGCTCATACCTTTCAGGCGCAAGATGAGCATTGAGGAACTGGGGCAAATTCGTACCCGAAGCAACCTGAAAACCACCATCAACCTAACGCTGATCAATGAGAGCGACTTCGACGGTGAGAAACTGCGCCGATACTTCGACCCTGATTATTTCTTTGTGAAACTATCGCCCATCAATCCAAATGAAGTGTCGGAGAAGAACGGCTGCGGCAACGGCGTGATTGAGGGCGTAAATCTGGCATGACTATGGGACACCGCAAAGACATATTCCGCTATCGGATAGTCACCAATCTGAATTGCAACATGAATGAGAGCACGGGGCCGAATGGCAACTGCTACTTCTGCTACCAGAAATATAAGGCCAACCGACGGCTCGACATCGACAAATGCCGCGACACCATGCGCAAGATTGGCATTCTGAAACGTGCCACCATCATGGGCGGCGAGGCAATACTGAATCCGCAACTGCCGGACTTCATTCGGCTGGCGCATGAGTATGTGACCAACGACGTGTGCCTGGTTACCAACGGCATACTGATGACAGAAGACCGCGCACGGCTGTATGCCGACGCGGGGTTGTCGGAGGTAGCCATCAGCGTGTCGTCGCTGGAGCAATACCAGCGCAGACGCGAGGCAGCCCTGCGATGCAAGTCATACATCTGGAACACCCGCATCAACATTCCCAAGTGCAAGGAGAGCACGGGCGACAAGCTGGTGGAACTGCTGAGGGAAGTGCTGACAGACGGTTTTTATTGCGTGGTGTGCGAGGACTTGCAAGGCCGCTACGGTGACTTCGACTTTCAGCAAAAGATGGGCACCATCAAGATAAAGGACGACGGCTTCGGCTTCTATGACTACATGTGGCAGGGGCATCAGTTCGGAGTATTCGGCAACTATGCCAAGTATAACGACTGCGACATCGTAATCACACCCCTTGGCAATTTCTGTAGTTGGGAAAAATACTGCGCCAAGGTTGAAAACGTGGAATTAAACAGAAAGGAGAGCACTTGTGACAGAGAAACGATTGAAGGTTGATTTCGGCTGCGGTTACAATCCGCTTCCGGGTTACATGAAGTGTGACGTAACCACCAGTCCGACACTCGACTGCCAGTACGACGGAGCAGACAACATCGTCGGACTACAGCCCCACACGGTCGATGTGTTCAACGTGCGCAACGTCATCCACCATCTGCCAGACATCAGGCGCACGGTGCGCTGTCTGCGGCGATATACCAAGCCTGGCGGCAAGGTCATTATCACAGACTGCGACGCTGCCCACTTCAATGCCAACGTGTTTCTCGACCGCGTGTGGTATCGATTCGTAAACAACCAGCAGGAGATATTCATTTCAGCCGCGTGGAGAGACTACTTCACCATTATGCGTGATGAAGGCTTCGTGTGCTGCCACCAATCCAATGACGGACTGAAAGATAAAACAGTATGGACTATTAAAAACTGAAAGTATGGAAGCAATCAAATCCGCACTTGAAAGCATGGGCTACGACTATGCCGTGGCCATTGCAACGAAAGCAGAGATTGAGAATGGTGCCGCCTGCGGTCAACTCGCCATCATCTGCGAATGTTAAACTCGTGACGGGAAGGGCTTCGGCTCTTCCCTGATTCTTCACTTTTTTAACTTTTCACTCAAACAAACAATGACCAACAAACTCACAACAGAATTCCGCTCGCACTGCAACGAGTACGCCCGACAGGTCGCCGACCTGCTGGGCTACAGCGAGTGGCACTGGGTAGGCGTCGGCGACCAGGGCTACGGCACCTACGAGACCCTTGAACTCGGCGACTGGCTCTACCTCTCGCTCTCCGACTGCCAGACCATCATCGACCGCCTCCCCCAGTGGCTCAGCCGCTACGGCTCGCGCGAGGCCGTGGCCAGCGAGATAGAAGCCTGGCAAGAGTGGTGGCTCGGCGACGACGACGACCCCGACAACACCGCCGCCGTCATCACCCTCTGGGAGAGCCGACGCGAACGCTACCTGCGCACCTATCCGCGCCTGAACCTCGAACACTGGCTCCTCGGCTGCCCCCGCGACCGCCCCACCGAGTCGCCCCACGACCGCCTGCGCCGCCTGAAGGTGATGCGCGAACTCATCACGGAACTGATGGAGCAGCGAGAGCCGTGCCAAACCGAGTTTGAGCAAGGCCGAGTCGCGACAGAAGTCGACGATAGTCAACTCACGCAGCAGTACCGCCCCCAGCGGTCACTCTGGAATATCATCGACAGCCTGACCGCCGACATCAAGACCGCCCAGGCCGACTGCGACCGGCTCGACGCCGAACTGCACGAGCAGATGAAGCACTCGCAAGCCTACAAGGACTTCGAGCAGGCAGTCAAAGAAACCACGGATTCCACGGATTAAACGGATTTTTAGACAGAAATTACCAGAAATTATCCAAAAATTATTCATCAATTAAACAAAAACAAGTTATGGCAAACGTAAGCAATCGCCCCGATGTTAAGTACATCAAGTGGCAAGAAGGAATGAGAGTAACGGGCAAATATCAGATGTCACCGCGCGACTACGGCGAATATCTGTCACGCTCAGGTAAGCGACATCACAATATCATTCGTCGCAAGCGACTCGCAAAGGCTTTCAACTAAATGTTCAACCCCCCCAAAATCCAAACAACGCAATGAAAAGTAAGATTTTGATTACCGTGTTAGTCATCCTGAGCGTCGTGGAGTACACGCTCGCAGTCATCAACTTCACGCAGTGGGCCGTGCTCCCCGGCATCCAGGCCGTCGCCCTCGCCGTCACGATGATGATCCTCGCCTTCATCATCTACCGCCAGCAACTCGACCACGCGCTGCACGTCCTCACCGCCGCGACCCTCGCCGACCTCATTGAGACGATGAAGAAAGGCATCCCCGCCACCCTCACCCTGAAGGACGGCAAAGCCACCGTCGCAATTCGCGACGACAACCCCGACTACGAGGGCGACGAACCCGAACCCGAACACGAAGAAACCACGGATTCCACGGATTAAACGGATGTTTCCGAAACCGATTTCGGAAAGACGGTAAACCCCACGCCGCTTTCGGCAAGTATATCAGACGGGCGCGACGAATATACCTGCCGCGCCCGACAGATATACTTCAACGAAGCGGCACATATTTCAACCCCATAAAACAAACAAGAAACGACATGGCAAAAATCAAGTATCAAGCCAAG
>JAFUUL010000119.1 GCA_017483805.1 Prevotella sp. | reverse complement strand
GGAGAATGCTGCTTTCACCGGCCTCGTGAAGGTGAAGAAGACCATCACTATCTCAACGACTGGTGACCAGAATATCGTCGGCATCAAGGTGAAGGGTATCTCCAACTCTGATGGCAACACTCAGGCTGTCACTGCCGAGGGTATGAAGTTCACCACCGATGCCAACCTGCTGCCCGCTCGTGACGCAGCCACAGAGCCTGGCGTGGTGGAACTCGTGGCCACCGAGGGTGCCAAGGAGTTCAAGGTCTACTTCTCTGGTCAGGCTCGTGTCCTGTTCGAGGTCTACACTGGTACTATCAGCGGCATCACCGACGTGAAGGCTGCTGCCCAGCAGAACGGCGTGATCTACAACCTGGCCGGCCAGAAGGTGTCTGAGGCCTACAAGGGTGTGGTCATCATGAACGGCAAAAAGGTGCTGAAGTAAGCATATCGTATTAGTACGATCAATAAGGAGGAAACATCAACCGGTGTTTCCTCCTTTTACTAACTATATAGCCAAACAAAAAACTTTGCACCCGACGCACCCTAAGCACCCGAATTTTCGGCTATAATTGTGCCAGTTCTTCGTCAGTTAGTCCTAGGCTTTTGGCTATGATGTTTACAGGTACGCCATTCTCCTTCAGGCTGCGAGCATTCTCTAAGCGTGTTTCTGCACGACCCTCGGCACGACCCTCGGCACGACCCTCGGCACGACCCTCGGCACGACCGGCTTCAAGACCCTCGGCACGACCGGCTTCAAGACCTTTGACATGGCCCTCATTCCATCCATCATGCATGGCCGTTTTCATGACATCATCCGTCTCATGCACCTTCAACATATAGTGCTCGTAGGCGCGACGTTCCTCACTACTCATCTTCATATAGTCCAGTTTCTCACGGGCCTCCTGCAGACCGGGCACATCGGTATTTTCACGGATATAGCCCCGCTTGAAGTAGTCGAACCACTCTTCGATAGGGGTCTTTGCCACTTCGTTGAACTGGTTGACACGTAGCAGAAAATATTCAGGGTACACCTCGCGCGGTGAGGTCACCGAAGCGGAATCGCTCACGAACTTGGCCTCACGGCTATTGAAGTGTAGCACGCTGTCCGGGCGAGTCATGCCACGGAAAGTGGTCACGCCATGATAGATGTAGTCTTCGCCAATGCCCAAGTCGAAATAGAGCACGCTGATGCTGTACACCTTCTTTATCAGATCGTAGTCCTGACTAATCTTCAACTGCTCGATGACGGCCTTCGACGTGCCGTACAGGATGCGCTGCATGAAGTGCATCTGACGGGCCAGTTGCACCTCCACCAGGATAATCTCGCCGCTGGCCGTCTTTGCCTTCACGTCCACACGGTTGGACTTGTCTTCCTTCGATTCGCGATTGCTCTCGCTCTCCAGAATCTCCGTGATGGTAATCTTCTCCCCCAGCAGGACGGTCAGCAGGCCTTCCAGCACACCGGCATTGGCCTTGTCGCGCAGAATGCGCTTGATGGCCCAGTCAAAGCGGATGAAGTCGTTGTTTCCCATATGCTGTATCTCTTTCTTACAAATAATTCACCGCCACAAAAGTACGCAAAAATTCTCAAACCGACAAAGATTTCGCCATAAAAATGCATTTTCCCCTATCTACGTTTTACAAAACCGACTTTCGCGCTTAGAAATGTCAGGAAAGCAGAGACAAAAACAGCGGTTTGAGCATTATTTTGATAACTCCCAGAGATATTTTCATAACTATGGGAGATATTTTTCTATCTATGGGAGATATTTTCATAACTCGGTACCCTATTTGGGTGCCCAGGGTGCCTGAGGTGGGTGCTGTTTTTGTAACTTAGTAGTTGGCCGCGCACGTGCGAACCTTAATTCTTTTTATGCCCACATATTTGGTAGTTTCATGGAAAAAGCGTAACTTTGCAGCCCAGACTACGATTATAACTATTAATGATATCATTACAATGAAGAAAGTATTATTGACCTTACTGAGTGCCTTTGCACTTCTGCCCGCTGTGGCAGGCAACAATGTTGCACCTTGGGGCTGGGCCACCTGCTCCGACGAGTCCGGAACGGCCTACACATTGAGTGGCGGCAACTTTACGGATGCTAACACTGTCACACTGCAACCGCTGGGCAGCGGACAGTCTGACGATGCGCAGATCAAACAGGCTATTGCCAAGAACGACATCATCATCTTCGACGGTTCGAAGGGTGACTTCACGATAGAAGAAGTGATGAAACTGGCATCAATAAAGAACAAGACGCTCATAGGCATCAACAATGCCCGACTGTGCACTAAATTCTATCTGACCACAGAAGACCATGCCTACCTCAAGGCCCAGAACCTGGAAGGCCTGAGCAGTACCGACCAGTACACAGGTACGCTGCCTGACGGCACCACGCTGACCTGCGACCGCCGTGCCTTCTTCACGAAGAAAGCCATGATGGAACTGCAGTTCCAGAAGACTGGCGTCTATTCGTTGCCCAACAAGGCTGGCATCTTCCACATTGAGACCTCCAGCGAGAACATCATCATCCGCAACCTTTCGCTGATAGGCCCTGGTTCGGTAGACATCGACGGTGTAGACCTTATCACCAACCAAGGTAAGCACGTATGGGTGGACCACTGCACATTGGTGGACTCTCAGGATGGTGCACTGGACAGCAAGGTGTGCGACTGGGCCACCTACACCTTTAACCACTTCTATTACACTTCGCGCAGTTACTCCCACGCCTACACCTGCGGATGCGGCTGGGTGAACAACCACGAGATGGTGCTCCACCTCACCTTTGCCAGCAACATCTGGGGCGAGGGTTGCCAGCGCCGTTTGCCACAGGCTGACGACTCCTACATACATCTGGTGAACAACTATCACAACTGTCCAGGCAACAGCGTTGGCATGACACTGAACAGTTATATCAAGGCTCTGGTTGAGGGCAACTATGCTGCAGCCGGCGTGAACAGCCCTCTGACTGGTAGTGGTAGCAACCGCAGTGTGACAGCCCGCGAGAACAGTTTTTCGGCTTCTTCTGTAGGCAGCACCGTAACCGTGCCCTACCAGTACACGAAGGTGGCTGCCTCTGCTGTACCTGCTCTGCTAACAGGTGAAGAAGGTGCCGGTGCCACGCTGGGCAACGATGCTGCATACATTCTGTCGACCATTCCCACAATAGATCGCAGTGGCGGTACTGAGACTGTCTATGTATTTGTTAAGGAAGACTCCCACATCGGTGAGAAAATCACTGAGGTGGGCGGCATCACCGTAACCTTCGACCCCAGCGTCACCGACTGGAGAAGCGGTGGCTCGGCCAAAGATGCCCAAAACATTGACGGTGTAGAAATCACCGGCTTTTACACACAGAGTGATGCCACCAATGGCGCACCTATCATCATCGAAACCACTCAGGCCGGCACACTCACTATCTTTCTGGGCGGCGGTGTGGCAACCAACAAGTCGGTTAACATGACAGAAGGCGAAAACGGACTCACTGCTACTGTCCTCAGCAGCGGTGCCACCATTGAAAACGGTGCGAAGCCAGAAACAGCAATTGAAGCCTGGGATGCCCTTGTTTATACGCTGGAAGCCAACAAAACCTACAAGTTCTTTGTCGGTGGCACCAAGTGGCGTCTGGCCGCCATTCGTTATATCCCTACCACTACGGGCATCCATACTATTGCAACCGACCAGAACACTGGCGGTAGAGTGTACAACCTGCAGGGGCAGGAGGTGAAAACCGCACAACGTGGCGGCGTCTATATCATCAACGGCAAGAAGGTGATTGCACAATAAAGAAGTTTGCTTGCTTCAAACTTCCGGTTTGAAGCAAGCAAACCTAAAGAGAGCCGTAAGCAAACCTCGACGTTGCTTACGGCTCTTTTCTGTTTTACTCCTTTGGAGCAGCCTTCTTCTTAGGAGCAGCAGCCTTCTTGGCAGGCTTCTTCTCAGCAGGCTCCAGTTTCTCGAGTTTCGACTTCAGACGCGTGATTTCCTTGTCCTTCATCTCAATCTCATCGCCCTGATTACGGATGGTGGTGAGCAGCGAGTTGAGTTGCTCGTTGTCGATCTCCTCAGGATAAAGAGCATTCACTCTGTTGATGAAGTCGCCCAGGATGTTCATGTAGTTGGTGAAGGCATCGAACGGTCCGCTGTAGATGCCACGGTCCAGTCCCACGTTAGAGGGCTTGGTGGTCATGAAGCGGAAGTTGTTGGAAGCCTGCAGGTAGTCCCAGTCCTGATTGATGCGCGGATCGTTGGCAATGAGCAGACGGTCGGCCACGCTATACAATTTGTTGAAGGCCTCGCGCTGCATGGCGTTGCCCAGCCAGCAAGAGCAGTCGCGCTCCTCGTCGACCCACGACAGCGTGTCGGGCACGTCGATAGCACCCACGCTCTTCACCTTCATGCAGATCTCGGTCGGCGTAGAGAAGGTGATGCCCTTCTCCTTGGCGCACACGGGCAGAGCCTTGATGAAGTCGAGGATGTTCGATGACAGCGGCTGAGCGATGCCCAGAGCCGAGAGTTCCATGAAGATATTGATGATCTGCTCTTCCTCCGGCAGACGGGCGATGCGGTCGATATAGGCATCGGCGAAGAGAGGATAGCCCTCCCACTCGGCGTTGTTGAAGCGCAGCGAGATATCATCGGAGAGTTCCACGTCGCGGAGCAGCAACTTCAGGTTAGGAGCGATGTTACAGTTGTAGACATAGTGGGGCGACTTCCAGCCGAGCACGTGCTTGGCACCCTCGGTGAGCATACCCTTGAAGCCCAGGGCTGCAATCTGTGCGCCGATGTCGTCACTATAGATGAGCGAAGAGTTGCGGGCCACCTTCGGCTCCTGTCCGAAGTACTCCTTGATCTTCTCCACCTGCTTCTTCATGTCGCGGGCAAAACTCTGCTCGTTGGCCAGCGACGAGAGGCCGTGGCTATAGGGCTCGGCGAGGAACTCCACGCAACCGGTCTCGTTCAGTTCCTGCAGTTTCTCCAGCACCTGAGGAGCATGCATCTCCAGTTGCTCGATGCCGGTGCCCGAGAGCGAGAAGGCCACCTTGAAGTACTTGCCGTTCTCCTTGATCATCTGCAACAGCGTGTTCAGCGCTGGCATATAACTGCGCTCGGCAATGTTGCTGATGCTACGCTCGTTCTCGTAGTCATCGTAATAGTAATGGTCGGTACCGATGTCGAAGAAACGGTAGCGCTTCAGATGAATGATCTGATGTATCTCAAAATATAAGCAAATTGTTTTCATAACTCTTAATTCTTAATTCTTAATCGCGAAGCGAAAACTCTTAATTCTTAACTCTTAATTCTTAACTAAGTTACTCTTCCCAGCCCAGAGTACGGCGATAGAGCGTGCGGATCCAGCGGCCCACCTTCTCCCAGGTGATCTGGTCGACCTCCTTCTTGCCTTCCTCCTTGAGGTAGTTGAAGAGCGAATCGTTGACGCAAATGCTGTAGATGGCGTCGGCCAGGGCGTGCACATCCCAGTAGTCCACCTTGATGCAGTTGTCCAGGATCTCGGCGCAGCCAGACTGCTTGGAGATGATGGAAGGCGTGCCGCACTGCATGGCCTCGAGGGGCGAGATGCCGAACGGCTCTGAGACGGAGGGCATCACATAGACGTCGCTGTCCTTCAGGCACTCGTACACCTGCTTGCCGCGCATGAAGCCCGGGAAGTGGAAGCGGTCGGCAATGCCGCGCTCGGCAGCCAGATAGATCATAGCATCCATCATGTCGCCGCTGCCAGCCATGCAGAAACGCACGTTGCGGGTGCGATGCAGCACCATGTTGGCAGCCTCGACGAAGTACTCGGGACCCTTCTGCATGGTGATACGACCCAGGAAGGTGACCACCTTCTCCTTACCCGTATGATCGGGACGCGGAATGTCCTGATACTCCTGCGGCAGAGGATAGACGGCATTGTGCACGGTGAAGCACTTGCGCGGATCCTGATGGTACTGGTTGATGACCGTCTGACGGGTCAACTCCGACACACACATGATGCAGTCGGCATTGTCCATACCATTCTTCTCGATCGAGTAGACAGTGGGGTTCACTTTTCCACGTGAACGGTCGAAGTCGGTGGCATGCACGTGGATGCACAGGGGCTTGCCGCTCACCTGCTTGGCGTGGATGCCAGCAGGGAAGGTCAGCCAGTCGTGGGCATGGATGATGTCAAACTCCTCCGTACGGGCCACGACACCGGCAATGATCGAGTAGTTGTTGATTTCCTCGTGCAAGTTGCCGGGATAACCGCCGGCAAACTCCATGCAACCGAGGTCGTTGACATGCATATAGTTGAAGTCAGCATAGATATGCTCACGGCACTTGTAGTAGTACTCGGGATCCATGATGTTGCCTACCCTACTCTTCACGTAGTCGTAGTTCACGTCGCGCCAGGCAATGGGCACAGCGTTCATGGCCACGATGCGGCAGGCGTGCTGACTCTCGTCGCCAAAGGGATGGGGCAGACAGAGCACCGTCTCGATGTCGCCCTGAGCCTTCAAGCCCTCTGAGATACCATAGTTAGCGGTGGCGAGTCCACCAAACACATGAGGAGGATACTCCCATCCAAACATTAATACTTTCATAGTTTCACCTCCTTATTTTTGATACGAATACTTTTCGAGCAACTTCATGGTGCGCAGAATCTCGGCCACGTTCATGGCAAACGACATGGCACCGCGCCCGTGGAAGGGCGGGTTGCCGTCGAACAGTTCCGAGATGGTGCCGATGGCATGATAGTCGATCTCATCCTCATAGCCCACCATCTGGCGCTCGACGAACGAGAGGCGGGTGCGCTTGTAGAGTTTCAGACAGGCCTCCATGTAGAAGCCGCCCAGCCAGGGCCAAGCCGTGCCCTGATGGTAGGCATAGTCGCGCTGAGCCTGCGGACCCACATACATGGGGTTGTAGCCGCCGCTCTTGGGCGACAGGCTGCGTAGACCCTTCGGGGTGAGCAGTTCGCGCGTACATATATCTACTACGCTCTTCATCTGCTGCTGCGACAGTGGCGAATAGTCGAGTGCCACGGCGAAGATCTGGTTGGGGCGCACGCTCCAGTCCATCATCGTGCCGTCTACGTAGTCGAGCAGATAGCCGTACTCGTTGACGAAGGTATCGACAAACGACTGTTTGGTCTTCAGTGCCAGTTCCTCCAGATGCTTGGCGGTCTTCTCGTCCTTCTGATCGGCAGCCAGCGAGGCGCAGAACTTCAGGGCGTTGTACCACAGGGCATTGAACTCGACGATGTAGCCCGAACGGGGCACCACCGGACGGCCGTTAACGGTGGAGTTCATCCACGTGACAGCCTTGTCGCGACCATTGGCAAAGATTAGGCCATTGTCGTCGAGACGCAGGTTGGGATGACCATCCTTCTCAATATATTTCACGATGTCGGCCACCAGTTTGCCGTACTTCTCGATGCACTTGTCACGACCGGCATACTTGGCATACTGCTGGATAGCCCAGATAGCCCAGAGGGGCACGTCGGGTTGCTCCATCTCATAGATCTTCACGCTCAGGGGCTTGTGCTCCATGAACTCGCGCAGGCCACGCTCGGCGGTGCTCATCACCAGTTCGAAGTAGTCCTGCTCGTCGATGGCCAGCGTCAGGCCGGGCAGAGATATAAAGGTATCGCGCGCGCGACACTTGAACCAGGGATAGCCGGCCAGCAGGTAGCGCGTATCGTCAGCCTCACGGTTGTGGAACTGATGAGCGGCAGTGACCAGACAGTGGTAGAAGTTGTCACGCGGCACGCGGATGTCAATCTCCTTCTGGAACAGAGCCTTCAGCGTAGATGACTTGATTTGCGACGTAGAAGCCGAGAAGACGATGCTCTCGCCCTTCTTGATGGGCAACTCGAAGTAGCCGGGCACGTAGAGGTCCTCGTTGGAGGCATAGCCACGCTCCTGCTCCTTCGGATACTCGATGCCACGATACCAGTCGGGCTGGAAGACGAAATCGTTCTTCTTGTTGAACTGCATGAAGAGGTCGGGATAGCCGGCATACATACAGGTCTTGATGCCATTGTCGATGGCATGATACTCACGGCTGGCCACCGAGTTCTCATGGGTGAACTGGCGCACTGAGCGGAAGGCCAGGAACGGACGGAAGCGGAGCAAAGTGGCCGAATGGGCCTCCTCCAGCGTGTAGCGGATGAGAATGCGGTCCTCATAGGCCTGGAAGATGGTCTCACGCTTCAGCACCACACCACCCACACGATAGATGGTGGTGGGCACCAAACTGGCATCAAACTCACGGATGTACTTGTGTCCCTTGGGACTGTAATTGTTGCCCTGATACTTGTGGAGGCCCAGGTTGAATTCCGCCCCATGCTGCACCACCGTACAATCGAGCGACGACAAGAGCACATGGTTCTCGTCGTCGAGTTCAGGTACGGGAACAACCAGCAAACCGTGGTACTTACGCGTATTGCAATCCACCAGCGTAGAACTGCTATAGGCGCCAGAACGGTTCGTGCGGAGCAATTCACGACGAAGACTCTCCTCAAGGTTCGTCATCACGGCTTTTTCGAATCGTAAATAACTCATAGTTCCTATTTTAAGGTTTCGTATTATTTATAATTATTGTTGCTGCTTTAGATTTCAATCCCAAAAGTACGCATTTTTGTCCGTATGACAAAACTTTTTGCCAATTATTTTGCTTTTTCCATTGATTTTAATCTTTTTCGGGTGCTTTTGGGCAGTGTTTTGCATTTTTATTTGTAACTTTGCCGACACAAAAACAAAACCAGGCAATCAGATGGACACAACCGACACGACTCAGTTTATGCCGATTCTCAACAATCCGCTGACCGACGAGCAGAGAGACCTGCTCGCCAAGAATACAAGGATGGGCTATCCGTATAAAGGCGAGGTTCTCTTCTTTCCTGGAGACCAGCCTCTTTACCTGCACTACCTGATGGAGGGCATCGTCACAATCTATACCCAAACGGACGACGGAACAGAGCGCACAGCCAACATGCTGGCCCCTAACGCCATCTTCGGCTACAGGAATGCCTTCACCAACACGCCCTACACCTATAAAGCAGTAGCTGGCAGCAACACCGTCATTGCCAAGATTCCCATGGAGGTCATCTTCCACCTCATCTGGGAAAACAGCGGATTCGCTATGGTGTTCATCAAGGACTTGTCCGACCTGCTGGGCACATCGCTACGCCATACCATCTACATTTCCCAGAAGAACATCCGCGGACGGCTGGCCGAGTGCATACTGCACATGAAAGAGAAATATGGCACCGAAGCCGACGGCACACTGCCCGTCTACCTGAGCCGCGAGAATCTGGCCGGCATGTCGAACATGACCACGAGCAATGCCATCCGTACGCTCTCGGCCTTCATGGACGAAGGATTGGTCAGCCTAGCAGGTCGACGCATCAAGATTCTGGACGAGGAAGGTCTTCAGAGAGTCTCAGCAATCGGTTGACCTTATTCAGGAATCAGGAAATTGACAACCTCATGCTCCACCCGCAGGCAGTATTCGCCCACGGGCCGTTCTGCCATCCGGCCATCGATGCTGAGCAGCGCCTTGCTGCTCTCTGCAATGATCTCACGCGTACGATAGGGATGCACGCTGCGATGGTTCAGGAAGCGGCCAGTCACCAGCAGCCACAGGCCCTCGATGAGTTGCTTCACCTTAGGATTATAGACCACCGACACATCGAGCATGCCGTTGTAGGGCACGGCACTCGGGGTCTGTCCATAGCCATGGGCATTGCCGATGCAGACCGTCATCACCGAACGGTCTATCGTCTCGTAGTCTATCTTCAGCCGCATCTTGTAGTCATGGCGATGAAACACCATCAGCACCAGCGATGAGAGGAAGGCCAACTTGCGCGAGCCCAGCAACTGGCGGGCCTGTCGGCGCAGGTTCATAATGTCAGCAGAAAGGCCGATGTTGACGCAGTTCTGGAAGTAGCGCTCCACCCGTTCGCCCTGTTTGTTCTCATAGCAGATACAGCCCAGGTCTATCTTGCGTGCCCGGCCCTTCATCAGCCAGTCAACGGTCTGGGCATCGTTGTCTTCGTCGAAGCCCCAGAAGTGGGCGAAGTCGTTCACCATGCCATTGGGAATGAGGCCCAGTTTCACCTGTTCCCTTGTCTCCCGTTCCTCGCGCATCAGACAGTTGACGGCATCGTTGAGTGCCGAGTCGCCCCCCACAATGACGATGGTCTTGTAGCCATTGTGAATCAGCATGGTCACCAGTCGTTCCACGCTATCACTCGATTCGCTCTGCACGAAGTCGTAATGCACGCCCCGTCCGTCAAGCACCTGCTGCAACTGCTCCCAGCGCTTGCGGGACTGGCTGGTGCCTTGCCTCGGGCAATACAGGATGCCCCACCTCTGTTCTTCTACTGCCATATTCCTTGCAATCTGAATGCAAAGGTACGAAGAAAAAAACAGATTACCAACTGATAGAGCAAAATAATTCGCCCGTTTTCCTTTGACAAAACAAAATAATTCCGTATCTTTGCCATCAAAAACCAAATTACATCTAAAACAAACAAGAAAATGAAGAACAGACTACTTTTGATTCTTTGCCTTTTGGCAGCCGTGCCCGCCATGGCGCAGACCACTGCCGTGCAGCACCCCTGGCAGGGCAAGCGCGTGGCCTACTTTGGCGATTCCGTAACTGATCCCCGCAACAACGGCTCGAAAAAGAAATACTGGGGATTCCTGCAAGACTGGCTGCAGGTGACGCCCTACGTCTATGGCGTGAGCGGACGCCAGTGGAACGACATACCTCGCCAGACCGACAAACTGAAGACGGAGCATGGTGACGAAGTGGACGCCATCCTCATCTTCTGCGGCACCAACGATTACAACAATGGCGTTCCCCTGGGACAGTGGTGGGACGAGAAGACCACCGAGGTGATGTACGGCCACGGACAGCCGAAGAAGATGGTGACGCGCCGACAGCGCACGCCATCGATGGACCCGACCACCTTCCGCGGACGCATCAACATTGCCCTGGACTCACTGAAGCGCACCTACCCCACCAAGCAAATCGTGCTGCTAACGCCCATCCACCGCTCCGACTTCCATGCCAACGAGAAGAACTGGCAGTGCGACGAGTCGTACACCAACCAGTGCGGCGAGTATATCGATGCCTATGTAGAGGCCGTGAAGGAAGCGGGCAACGTGTGGGCCGTGCCCGTCATCGACTGGAATGCCTCGTGCGGACTCTTCCCCATGCACAACGAGCACGGACAGTATTTCCATAACGCCGAGACCGACCTGCTGCACCCCAACGACCAGGGCCACGAGCGCATGGCACGCACACTGATGCAGCAACTGCTGGCACTGCCTTGCACCTTTTAAAACCTCTGAAAAAGTCAAGGAAAAACAAAAAACTCGGTCTAAATATCAAATAACTATGGCAAGAATTGATAAAACATCGTATCTTTGCAAACACATTAGACCGTATCTAAAAACAAACTAAAACAATATGGAAAACAAGAAGTATTTCTTTGCTGTCGACCTGGGTGCCACAAGTGGCCGCACCATCATTGGCACCATCAACGAGGGAAAGTTTGACCTGGAAGAAGTGACCCGCTTCCCCAACAACCTCATTGAGCAGGGCGGACACTACTATTGGGACATCTATGCACTGTATTTCGAGATTATCCGCGGACTGAAGGAAGTTGCCCTACGCGGACTGCAGATCACCTCCATCGGTATAGACACCTGGGGTGTCGACTTCGTGTTCATCGGCGAAGACGGTGCCATTTTAAGGAATCCACGCGCCTACCGCGATCCTATTACGTTCGATGCCATGGACGACTATCTGAAACACGTCGTCTCACGGAAAGAAGTCTACGACGTGACCGGCATCCAGTTCCTCAATTTCAACAGCATATTCCAACTCTACGCCATGAAGCGTGAGGGCAATTCAGCCCTGAAGAACGCACAGAAGATTCTGTTCGTGCCCGACGCCCTCTCGTGGATGCTGACGGGCAACGAGGTGTGCGAATACACCATTGCCTCAACCTCTCAGTTGCTTGACCCGCGCACCAAGCAACTCGACGAGCGCCTGCTGCAGAGCATCGGTCTGACACGCTCTAAGTTTGGCAAGATGGTGAACCCAGGCACCTGCATCGGTGTGCTGACCGACGAGGTGCAGCGCCTGACGGGTCTGGGCCCTGTGCCCGTGATTGCCGTGGCTGGCCACGACACCGGCTCGGCCGTAGCCGCCGTGCCTGCCAAGGACGAGAAGTTTGCCTATCTCTCGAGCGGCACGTGGTCGCTCATGGGCATCGAGACGAAGGACGCCATCATCAGCGACCTGTCGTATGAGCGCAACTTCACCAACGAGGGTGGCATCGAGGGAACTACACGCTTCCTGAAGAACATCTGCGGTATGTGGCTCTACGAGCGCTGCCGTCTGGAGTGGCCCGAGGAGGTGCGCAAACTCTCCCACCCCGAACTGCAGGGACAGGCCATGACGGTGGAACCCTTCCGTTCCATCATCAATCCCGACGATCCCGCCTTTGCCGCCCCGTCAAGCATGATTGGTGCCATCCAGAAGTATTGCCGCGATACCAATCAGCCCGTGCCTGAGACGCCGGCCGAGATTTGCCGCTGCATCTTTGACTCGCTGGCTCTGCGCTACCGCCAAGTGTTCCAGTGGATGCAGGAGTTTGCACCGTTCCGTCTCGATGTGCTCCACATCATCGGTGGCGGTTCGCTCAACAAGTATCTGAATCAGTTCACAGCCAACGCCACAGGTGCCACCGTGCTGGCAGGCCCGCAGGAAGGCACGGCCATCGGCAACATCATGCTGCAGGCCAAGGCCGCCGGCTTGGTGAACGACATCTGGGAGATGCGCCAAATCATAGCCAACAGCATCGAACTGGTGAAGTATGAGCCCACAGACAAAGACCAGTGGGACAAGGCCTTCGACAAGTATCTTACCATTATTAACAAATAACAAAACCAAAAACAAAATGAAAGCAGAACTGATTGAAAAAGCCTATGCCGTAGCCAAAGAGCGCTATGCAGCCATCGGCGTCGACACCGACGCAGTACTTGACCTCCTCCAGAAGCAGCAGATCTCCCTGCACTGCTGGCAGACCGACGACGTGGTAGGCTTCGAGCGCAACGAGGCCCTGTCTGGCGGCATCCAGACAACAGGTAACTATCCCGGCCGTGCCCGCACCATCGACGAGGTACGCCAGGACATCGAGTTCGTGAAGACCCTGCTCGCCGGCAACCACCGTCTGAACCTGCACGAGATCTATGGTGACTTCGGCGGCAAGTTCGTTGATCGCGACCAGGTAGAAGTGAAGCACTTCCAGAGTTGGATCGACTGGGCCAAGGAGAACAACATGAAACTGGACTTCAACTCGACATCGTTCTCTCACCCGAAGAGCGGCGAATTGTCGCTGTCGAATCCCGACAAGGGCATCCGCGACTTCTGGATTGAGCACACCAAGCGCTGCCGTCGCATTGCCGACGCCATGGGTAAGGCCCAGAACGACCCCTGTATCATGAACATCTGGGTACACGACGGTTCGAAGGACGTGCCCGTACAGCGCAAGAAGTATCGTGAGATCCTCGCTGCCTCGCTCGACGAGATCATGGAGGAGAAACTGGACGGCGTGAAGAACTGCTTCGAGGCCAAACTGTTTGGTATCGGTCTGGAGAGTTACACCGTGGGCAGCCACGACTTCTACACCGCCTACTGCGCTACCCGCAAGCAGATGTACACCCTCGACACCGGTCACTACGAGCAGACTGAGAACGTGAGCGACTTCGTTTCGACCCTGCTGATGTACGTGCCCGAACTGATGCTGCACGTCTCTCGTCCGGTTCGTTGGGACTCTGACCACGTGACCATCATGAATGACCAGACCCTCGACCTCTTCAAGGAACTGGTACGTGCCGACGCCCTCGACCGTGCCCATGTGGGTCTCGACTACTTCGATGCCTCCATCAACCGCATCGGTGCATATATTATTGGTACGCGTGCGACCCAGAAGTGCATCCTGCAGGCCCTGCTCGAGCCAAAGGCCAAACTGCGCGAATACGAGGACAACGGCCAGTACTTCGAGCGTCTCGCCCTGATGGAAGAGGCCAAGTCGATGCCGTTCGGCGCCGTGTTCGACTACTTCAACCTGAAGAACAACGTGCCCGTCGGCGAGGAGTTCATCGCCTGCATCCAGCAGTACGAGAAGGATGTCACCTCTAAGAGGTAATTGAACATTGAGAATTGAACATTGACGATTCATGGAAATCATCATTGGACTACTGATCATCGCCATCGGCGCGTTCTGCCAGTCATCGTGCTACGTTCCCATCAACAAGATCAAGGATTGGTCGTGGGAGTCGTACTGGATTGTGCAGGGTCTGTTCGCCTGGCTGATCCTACCGTTCCTGGGTGCCCTGCTGGCTGTGCCGGCAGGACACTCCCTGTTTGAACTGTTCACTGCAGAGCAGTCGTTCAACATCTGGATGACCATCTTCTTCGGTGTGCTGTGGGGAGTGGGCGGCCTGACCTTCGGTCTGTCAATGCGCTACCTTGGCGTGGCACTGGGCCAGTCAATCGCACTGGGCACTTGTGCCGGTTTGGGCACCATCATGGGCCCCGTGCTGCTCAACATCTTCTTCCCCGAACAGGACCCGCTGTCGAAACTGACATTCTCCGTCATCCTGGGAGTGGTGGTCTGCCTGCTGGGCATTGCCATCATCGGTGTGGCTGGCAGCATGAAGTCGGCAGGTCTCTCTGAAGAGGAGAAGAAGGCTGCCGTGAAGGACTTCAACTTCCCCAAGGGTCTGGCCATCGCACTGCTGGCCGGCTTCATGAGCGGCTGCTTCAACGTAGGTTTGACCTTCGGCGCCGACATCAACTTCGGAGAACTCACTGATCCCATGTTCCGCACGCTGCCCGCCACGTTCCTGGTGACCCTGGGCGGTTTCGTCACCAACGCCATCTACTGCTTCTACCAGAACCAAAAGAACAAGACGTGGGGCGACTATCTGCCCGTCTTCTCTGTCTCTAAGCGGAGTCGTGAAGACAATAAAGGCTGGAAGATCACGGACTATCGTATCAGTTCCTACTGGCTCAGCAATATCTTTTTCTGCCTAGTGGCCGGTGGTCTGTGGTACAGCCAGTTCTTCGGACTGTCGCTGGGCCAGAGTTTCTTTGAGAAGGGCGGCACGATGTATGTGCTCTCATTCTGTATATTGATGGCACTCAATGTGGTGTTCTCAAATGTCTGGGGCATCATCCTGAAGGAGTGGAAGGGCTGTTCAAACAAGACGATTGCCGTGCTGACAGCAGGCATCGTGGTGCTGATCATCTCCACCTTCCTGCCCACTGTCATCGACAGCCTCAGCAAGTCGTAGAGCATCATTTTTATAAGATGATGCGTTTTTTCGTGCAAAACATTTGGATTGTTCGGAAAAACGCATTATCTTTGCAAACGGATTAATAATCATTAAACATTTTTAAACTATAGTTATGAAGTACAGAGTTTTACTTTCACTCGTCGCTGTTCTGTTCGCCATCAACGTGAACGCACAGGAGGAGAAGGACTATCCCCATGCCTTCGTAGGCGTGCAGGGTGGTGTCATGAGATCGTACAATGGTTATGGTGTCGAGCGCAAGTGGGGTCCTATGGGTGCCATCAACTTGGGCTACAACTTCACCAATGTCTTCGGATTGCGCCTGCAGGCCAACGGAAGCACCTGGACAGCCGAGACGCCCAATGGTGACTTCAAGAGCAAAATTGGCAATATCGACCTCGACATGCTGTTCAATCTGTCTAACGTATTCTTCCCCAACCAGAAGAACTTCGTGAACGTGATTGCTGTGGCTGGTGCCCCATTCAACATCGCCCTGCCCCACGCTTGGGTTGACAACTATGCCCGCAGCGTAGATGACGGCGACCGCTGGAATCGCGCATGGAAAGTTGGCGGCCAGTTGGAGTTCAACGTGGCCAAGCATTGGGGTATCAACCTGGAGGGTGGTACCAACTATATTAACCAGAAGACCGAAGGCCTGAAGGATCACAACAGATGGTGGCCCTATGCCATGGCTGGTGTGACCTATAAGTTCGGCTTCAAGAAGGCCAAGAAGGTTGAGCCCGCACCTATCGTCGAAGAGCCCGCCCCTGTGGTGAAGCCCGAACCGAAGCCCGAGCCCAAGCCCCAGCCCAAACCGGAGCCTAAGCCCGAGCCCAAGCCCGTGGTGAAGCAGCCCGTGAAGATCACCGAGAACATCTTCTTCGACCTGGCCAAGGCTGAGATCAAGAGCGAACAGGCCAACAAGGTGGACGACATCGTGAAGTGGGCCAACGAGCATCCTCAGGCCAACATCGTGCTGACCGGCTATGCCGATAAGGAAACCGGCAACGCCAAGGTGAACCACAAGATTGCCGAGCAGCGTGCCAATGCCGTGAAGGACGCCCTGGTGGCCAAAGGCGTTGCCGCCGACCGCTTGCGCGTCGAGGTTAAGGGCGACACTGAGCAGCCCTTCGCCAACAACGATGACAACCGTGCCGTGATTGCCTTTGGCGAGGAGAAATAATCCCTCAACTGAGCGGATCATAAAAAGCCCCGATGCTTCACAGCATCGGGGTTTCCTTTTTCATAATCAATATATAATAGTCAGTAGTTGTTTTATCGTTTGGAGCCGTATATTATCTTGGCAGATTAAAAGCCTTGGTCATCTCTTTCATTTGCTCATCGCTCATGCCCTCGGGCTCGAAGCCCATAGCCTTGGCGTTGATGTAAATCTTGGCACTCTTCGAGAGCACGTCAATCTGGTCGAAAGCATCCATCACGTCTGTGCCCTTGGCAAACACACCGTGCTTCTCCCACATCACCACATCGTACTCCTCGAGTTCCTTCAGCGTGGCATCAGCCAGTTCGTTCGAGCCGGGCAGTGTGTAGGGCACGATGCCCAGACCCAGCGGGCAGAAAGCCTTCGTCTCAGGAATCATCGACCACAGGATCTTGGTCAGCACATCCTTACCCAGGAACTCGCGCTTATGGCTCATGGCCACCAGTTCGATGGGGTGCGTGTGCACGGTGGCCTTGTAGCCGGAGTTCGTCTCTATCTGATGAGCATGCACGGTCAGGTGGCTGGGCAGTTCGCTGGTAGGCATCACGGGATTGTCGGCTATGATCACATACGAAGCGCAGTCGTCCAGAATGCGAATCACCGAGCCGTTGTCCATCGGCCAGCGAGCCAGGTCGCGCATACGCTTGCCCGTACCTTTGCAGTAGAAATAGCAGCCTTTCAGGGCTGGCAGCGTCACGCCAATCTGCTTCACGTCGCTGATGGCGGGCATCTGGCGAATCTCGTCATCCACATACTCGGTGATGTTCACCGTGATGTTACCACCGTTGCGTTCGGCCCATCCGTTCTGCCACAGATAGCCGGCCACTTCTGCTATTTTCTCCACCTCGGCCTTCAGGGCGGGGCGACCTTCCAGTATACTTTTCATCTTAATTCTTTATGTTATTGATTGTTTTCGACTGCAAAGGTATACCTATTTTTCGGTATTGGGCACTACATTTTGATATTTCCACCCCTAAAAAATGATTTATTTATTGATTTATATCAAGTAAAGTGATGGTTCTCGGGAAATGCCGAACGCACTTTCGCTCGACATTAAAAATAAAAAATGTTTTTTTATTTTGTATTGTTCTCACTTATTCGTACCTTTGCAGGCGATGAACGAAAATGTGATAATCGTCGATGCCGACTTTGCTGACAAGGTGGCGTTCGACCTGACTGTGAACTTCGAGCGGATGCTGGAACGCCAGATTCCACAGGCCGACATGGCCCGATGGGTGGAGTGTCTGGCGCTGGACGGCGGACTGCGCGAAGGGGAACACCAGACAACGGTGGTTCTCGTGCACGACCACCAGACAGAGGCGATGAAGAACTTCCAGCCTGGCCACTTTGCCAACGAACTGGAGGGGCAGGCCTTCAAGGGCAACCTGGGAGAGTTTGTGTTCAGTGCCACCTCTGGCGAGACCTTCGTCAGCAAGGACGACCTCTTTCTGGACACCCTGCGTGTGGTGATGGAGCAGAAGGAGGTGAAGCGGGTGCTCGTGGTTCCCGATGACGAATTATATAATAAGGTACGCGAGACGCTGCGTCGGGCCGATGACGCCAACAAGCACATCACCGTGTTCGCCATGCAGCCCATGCCCGGCGGACCCTTCCGGCAGGAGATTCTGGGCTACTCGCTGATGGCCGCACTCGGTATCCGTTCGGAGGAACTGAACAAAGCGTCGGAATAACCTCATAACGATATAACGAAAAAAACGATAAGACTATGTCAAGAGTATTGATGATTGGCGCCGGAGGCGTCGCAACGGTGGCAGCGTTCAAGATTGCCCAGAACGCTGATGTGTTTACGGAGTTTATGATTGCAAGCCGCCGCAAGGCGAAGTGCGACCAGATCGTGGAGGCCATCCACAAGGCCGGCTACACGCTGGACATCAAGACGGCCCAGGTGGATGCCGATGAGGTGGAACAACTCAAGGCACTCTTTTCTGACTACAAGCCCGAGTTGGTCATCAACCTTGCCCTGCCCTATCAGGACCTGACCATCATGGAGGCCTGTCTGGCTTGCGGCTGCTCCTATCTGGACACGGCCAACTATGAGCCGAAGGACGAGGCCCACTTCGAGTATTCCTGGCAGTGGGCCTATCGTGAGCGATTCCGCGAGGCCGGCCTGACCGCCATCCTCGGCTGCGGCTTCGACCCGGGCGTCACCAGCATCTATACGGCCTATGCTGCCAAGCACCACTTCAAGGAGATACAGTATCTCGACATTGTGGACTGCAATGCCGGCGACCACCACAAGGCCTTCGCCACCAACTTCAACCCGGAGATCAACATCCGCGAGATCACGCAGAAGGGTCTCTACTGGGAAGACGGCAAGTGGGTGGAGACCGAGCCGCTGGAGATCCACAAGGACCTCACCTACCCCAACATCGGTCCGCGCGACAGTTACCTGCTGCACCACGAGGAGATCGAGTCGCTGGTCATCAACTATCCCACCATCCGTCGTGCCCGCTTCTGGATGACCTTCGGCCAGCAGTACCTGAAGCATCTGGAGGTGATTCAAAATATCGGCATGAGCCGCATCGACGAGGTTGTCTACGAGGCGCCATTGGCCGATGGCTCCGGCGTAGCCAAGGTCAAGATAGTCCCCCTGCAATTCCTCAAGGCCGTGCTGCCCAACCCGCAGGACCTGGGCGAGAACTACGAGGGCCAGACCAGCATCGGCTGTCGCATCCGCGGCATCGGCAACGATGGTCAGGAGCATACCTACTATGTCTACAACAACTGTTCCCATCGTGCCGCCTACGAGGAGACTGGCATGCAGGGCGTGAGTTACACCACCGGCGTTCCCGCCATGATCGGTGCCATGATGTTCTGCAAGGGACTGTGGAAGAAGCCCGGCGTCTACAATGTCGAGGAGTTCGATCCCGATCCCTTCATGGAGCAACTCAACAAGCAGGGCCTGCCCTGGCACGAGATTCACGATGGCGACCTGGAACTGTAATGTTTCGGTGCGAAAACGCAATAACGACATAACGTAACAACGTGATAACGATATAACGAAAAAAAATAAAAAAACTATGGCAAAGAAAGAAGAAACCGGGGAGCAGTTGACCCCGCAACAGGAGAAACTGAAAGCCCTGCAGGCAGCCCTGTCGAAGATTGAGAAAGACTTCGGCAAGGGTAGCATCATGAAGTTGGGCGAAGAAAAGATAGAGAACGTGGAGGTGATACCCACGGGATCGATTGGCCTGAATGCAGCCTTGGGCGTGGGCGGCTACCCCAAGGGACGCATCATCGAAATCTATGGTCCGGAGTCGAGCGGTAAGACGACCCTGGCCATCCACGCCATCGCCGAAGCCCAGAAGGCTGGCGGCATTGCCGCCTTCATTGACGCAGAGCACGCCTTCGACCGCTTCTACGCAGAGAAACTGGGTGTCGACGTGAACAACCTGTTCATCTCACAGCCCGACAATGGCGAGCAGGCACTGGAGATTGCCGACCAGTTGATTCGCTCCAGCGCTATCGACATCCTGGTGGTCGACTCCGTCGCAGCCCTGACACCGAAGAAGGAGATCGAGGGCGACATGGGCGACTCGGCCGTGGGCCTGCATGCCCGCCTGATGAGCCAGGCCCTGCGCAAACTGACCTCGACCATCGCCAAGACCAACACCACCTGCATCTTCATCAACCAACTGCGCGAGAAGATTGGCGTGATGTTCGGCAACCCCGAGACCACCACCGGCGGCAACGCCCTGAAGTTCTATGCCTCGGTTCGTCTGGACATCCGCAAGATATCCACACTGAAGGATGGCGACCAGCCCATCGGCAACCAGGTCCGCGTGAAGGTGGTGAAAAACAAGGTGGCTCCCCCCTTCCGTAAGGCAGAGTTCGAGATCACCTTCGGCGAGGGCATCTCGAAGATTGGCGAGATTGTAGACCTGGGCGTGGAGTATGGCATCATCAAGAAGAGCGGTTCATGGTTCAGTTACGAGGACTCGAAACTGGCACAGGGCCGCGATGCCACGAAGCAGTTGCTGAAGGACAACCCCGAACTGTGCGAGGAACTGGAGGCCAAGATTATGCAGAAACTCAGTGAAGATTGAATAGAGGCTTCAAGCGGTGCGTTTGGAGGCTTCAAACGAGTTGTTTGGAGCCTCCAAACGATGTGAATGGAGGCTCCAAACGATTTTTAGTAACCATACACCAACCCGTACTTCTCATGGAGTTGGCGCAGCGTGCCGTCGGTCATGGCATTGTTCACACTCTCGGTCATACCGCCGACCTTGTTCGTAAGGTCTCTCACCCCACCGACGGCACCGCTGACCGTATTGCCAACACTCTCCATCGTGCCTTCGCCGAGGACGGCATCCCCGACGATACCAGCCACACTCTTGTCGGTGGTCAGTTTCTCCCAGCCCACATAGCCCACGGCACCGCCGATGGCGGCGGTCTTGGTGGCCGTACCCAAGCCTTTGAGAGTACGCTGCGGATGGATATCACTAAAATACCAACGACAGGGTATTGCATAATTCACAGGAAAGTAGTACCTTTGTGTCCGAAAAATAAGCGACGTCATGAAAAAGATGAAACTAATAGGGCTCTTCATAGCCCTGATGATGAGCGGTGGACAGGCGATGGCTGCCGGAAAAGTGACCAACAAGGATATTCTGGCGAAAGTGAAGGCCTACGACAGCTATACCCGTGAGGTGCGCCGACACTTGCACTACTACCCCGAAGTGGGCGGCCAGGAGGTGGAGACGGTGAAGTATCTGAAGGATCGGTTGGCAGAGATTGGCGATTTCGAAATCCACGATGTGCCAGGCAGCACAGGCTTCTATGCCACCCTCGATACCCACAGGCCAGGAAAGACCATTGGGCTTAGGACCGACATCGACGGACTGCCCGTGACAGAGAGTTCTCTGAACGGTGAGGGTAAGGAAAAGCCCTTCGTCTCGAAGAACAAGGGTGTCACTCAGGGTTGCGGTCACGACGGTCACATGGCCATCCTGCTCACAACCATCAGGATTCTATATGACTATCGTGACCGGCTTACGGGCAGGTACGTGTTCCTCTTTGAGGAGGGCGAGGAGACTAATACCGGCATTCGTCCGATGATAGCCGCTATCAAGGACATTAAGTTTGATGCCATCTATGGCAACCACTTGGCCTCGAACGTGCCGACAGGACAGATATACATCAAGGAAGGTTCTATCATGTCGGGTATGGCCATGCTCTCGTGGCAGGTATTCGGACGTGGCGGTCATGCCTCACGCCCCGACATGGCGGTGAACCCCATCTATGCCAGTACGGCCATTCTGAACTCCGTTGCCATTGCCTGGAACCAGCAGCGCGACATCACGAAGCTGGTCACGCTGGGCATCACGCAGTTCCAAGGCGGTGAGACGTGGAACGTCATACCCGACTCGGTGTATATCGGCGGCACATTGCGTTTTTTCGACTGGGACAGCGGTGTACGCTCGCTGGAGTTGATCAAGAAGGTGGCTACCGATGTGGCAAAGGCTCACAACTGCACTGTCCGCTTCGGAGAGAAGATGACGGCGCAGGTGCCGCCGGTGGTGAACGATGCCCATCTGGCTGCTGCTGCCCACACGGCTATCGAAGCACTCTATCCAGGTCGTGTCACCTCCGATGAGGGCTACAACTGGTATGCTTCGGAAACGTTTGCCCTCTACAACCAATTGGCTCCGACACTCTTTACGCTCATTGGTGTGGAGAACAAGGCTCTCGGCACCACTGCAGGCCATCACACCGCTGCTTTCGACATCGATGAGGATGCTCTCCAATATGGCATAGGCACAATGCTACGCTTTGCCATTGGACTTTAATAAGTTAACGTAATAGAAGAGAAAGAAAGATGAAACATTTAGCCTTATTTCTTACTGATTCGTTTAGTTATGCCGATGGCACCTCCGCTTTCCATCGAGGTAGAAAAGCAATAGCGCGATGATGAAGAGGGCTATGCAGACCTTTCTGTAGATGGCAAAGTGGCGCACGGCATCGTCCATTACCTTCAGGCGCGACGCCTCAGTGATGCCGTCGATGTCTCGCGCGGTGTTTTCCTGCTCTTTTACATCATTCTGTTATATCGCCTGATTTTCTCCAGCATCGCGGCGTTCCAGTCGGCAGAGCCTGGCAACTGGTAGCGGCAGTGGCCCGTGGCCGAGGGCGTGAAGACGGTCTCGGCCTGCGGGGTGAGGGTGACGCGGCCGCGAGGGGAGAGCGTGAAGAGGTCGTCGCCCTCCACGGCCTGGATGACGGCTATCGGGTCCCACATCATCTGGCCCGTGTTGCAGTTGCACGTCATATAGACCTGCTTGATGGGATGCGCGTCGGTCCACGCAATGTCGCTGACGACCTGCTCGGGCTTGTACTCAATCTCCTGGCCCACCT
>JAFUUL010000118.1 GCA_017483805.1 Prevotella sp. | reverse complement strand
TCACCAGCCAGCCGCATCAGAGGTTTCAGCAACAAGTCGAACGAATACGGGACCGCATACATGTTCTGCGAACTCGCCGGCTCACGGTGCTGATAACTCTGCCCTACCAGCAGCAGCGTTGCCTGTATGAGCCGCTTGGGTATGCCGCCGTAGGTCAGTATCACGTCAATCATCGACCGCCGTATCACGTCCAGCACGGTTTCCTCTGCCGCCTCGCCGTACATTTCCAGCAGGTCGCGCTCCATGTCTGCTTGCACGTCGTCGAGCCGCAGCTGCGCCTTGATCTGTTCAAATGTCAGGTATCTCATATTTCAAATTCGTTTCTTTCTAATAAACCCCCGACATCACGTCGAGGGTTTACCATCCTAAAAAAACACAAAATACCTATGAAAAAGTACCAATAAAATATCTCTTCCTCCATCCGCCATTCCCACCGCATCAGCCGCACGAAAACCCAGCCACCGTGCCAGCCGCGTCAGCGGCGGGAAACAACAATCTCTCCTTTGCCACTCCGTCTCAGATAATTGTTCATCGCAAGAAACACCATCTCGCCGCTGACGTAGGGCTGCATCGGTGTTCCGCCCGTGTCCTGCGGAATTGAATCAGCCATAAGGCCCTGCTCCGACCTGTTTAGGTAACTGCTTTCCGCACCTATCATCCCCACCAGCGACTCCGCTGCCCGGATGCTGGCTGCAAGATTGTCCTGGCTCGATTCATTCAGGATCAACTCGCCGCTGTTCACACCTATCATGCCCCGCCCGCCTATAATCGGCATCCGCAGGTTGTCGCCGCTGTACGACGTGCCGGGTATCAACATGCCTGCGGCTGCCTTGCCGACCACGCCTCCGTTGGCAAGAAATTCACCTATTACAGGAACTGATTTTACTTCTGTCAGTGCGGTAATAATCGCAATCAGTGAACTGATGCCCGTCAGAATGGTCGTGACGCCCTGAATACCACTCAATACATCCTGTAAGCCTTTCGGAAGTTCAACACCTAACTGCTGTATGCCACTGGCAATAGATCCGACGCTGCTTGTAATCTGGCTGACGGTTTTAGTTGTTTCGCTAAATTCACTCTTCTCTTTTTTATTGCCGTCAGAAGATAATTTGCCCGTGTTGAAGTCGATGGTGATAGCATCGAGTCCGGCTTTTTTTCTCGCTTCGTTGATCTTGTCAATGATAGGCTGCCAATCGATGTTTTCAACGCCGCCCTCCATTGCCCGTGTCCAGAAGTCGGCACCCAACTCGTCGGCCACGTCGAACATAGCCGTGCCAAGCCCTGCCTTCAGACTTTCGCCTACCAGCGTCTGGAGGGTATTCATGTCTGTCAGCGTCTGCTGAATACTGTTGTATATGGGAGAACCGAAGTCTGTCTCGCTCAGCTGCTGCTGCAACACACTGATGTACTTCTGCATGCCCTTGCCGGTGGTAATGCTCGTTCCGTTAAACACTTCGGGGAGTTTCTCTGTCTCACCGCGCAGTGTACGTATCTGTTTCTGTACATCTTCTATCTGCTGCTGATATTGCCGCCATTCTTCGGTGGTTGTCACCAAAGACTGAGCTTCCTGAAGCCCTTGCATCTCCTGTTGCAAATGCTTCATTGAACCTGCGGGGAAAACTTCTGGCGTTGCTGGCGTGTTCTTTCCTACATTGCGCCCACCGCCAGAAGGTGTTACTGTCACATCACTGAATTCATTAGTGATTTGGCTCTTCACCTTGTCTATCTCGGCTTGGTTGGCTTGCAACTCCACGTCAATCTTCATCACAGACTGTGCCGACGAGGTGTCTGTTCCGCTATATAGTTTCGCACCCTGCTCGGAGAATACCCACTTACCCTGCGCGTTCACCTGTCCGTATCGACTGCTGCGGAATGTCGCATCGGTAATCTCATCACCTGCCCTTGCCGAGCGGCCCGTTTTTTGTGCATCTTCACTGATGGCCGCACTGGTCTGCGACTTCTTGTCGAGCAGTTCTATCTGCTTGCGGTAGAGTTCCGTCAGTTGTGCCACACGGGCCGCCGCCTGGGCACGGCGCACGAACGACTGCACAACGGCATCGGTGTTGTTGTTGAAGAAATCCTCGGCACTCTTCACGTCGTTCACGGCTCCGCCAAGGTCGTGAAGTGCTGTCTGGTTCTTCTTGATCCATTCTGTCTTCTCGTGTTCTGTCCGCAGCGACTCCCACTGGCGTTTCAGTGCGTCGTACTTCGTCATCAGGCTGCTGAAGGTGCCCTGCATCGTGTTCTTCCAGATGTCGGCCATCCTTGCCGCCTGCTTCATAGCATCGGTCTCGGTGTTGGTGGCATCGGTGGCTTGCTTGGCGTTCTTCGAGAAGCCTACGAGAGCCAAACCTACAGCGGCCACTGCACTTGCCAGCAGCACGTATGGATTTGCCTTTGCTACAGCATTGAAGGCTGTCTGTGCGATGGTGCCCGCCTTTGTTTCAGTGGTCAGCAATGCCTGAGCCACGGCAGCGGCTTTCGCTTGCACGGCCATCACACCCTGCATCAGTGCGCTTTGCTTCTGTAGTGCCGTCTGTATCTGAGTCAGTCCGTTGGTCACGGCCATCGCCGCTTGCAACTTCGCCAGCACCTCCACGTTGTCTCCCATCTCCACGCCCAGCAACTTTGCAGCACCTTGCATCGTCTGGAAACCGCTTGTCACCAGGCTGGCACCCTGTGCCAACTGGTCGAAGCCGCGCGTGTCGCTCGCCGCATTGGTGATAGCGGCTGACACGTCGGCCATCGCATCCTTCATGTTGCCGGCCCGCTCGGTCATTTCGGCTATGCTCTTAGCCATTGCCGCACCCAGCGGACTGGCTTTCTCCTCGTCGGTCAGGGCGCGGTAGGCAGCAGTCATGTCGGTAGTGGCCACCGTCAGTTCGCGCAAGGCTCCCTTCGTATTGCCGCTCATGGTGCCCAGTTGCCCCATCGCCTGCACAGCCTCCAGCACGCCGTCGTCAAGATACTTCAGCGTGCCGCCGCCCTCGCGAACTTTGCGCATATAGTCCGACAAGGCTTGTCCGGCGCGTTTGATGTTCGCGTCGTACTCCTTTGAGTCTATTCTTAGTTTTACTACGGAATCTGCCATCGTCAAAACAAAAGCCCGATTAGTGGGCAGTCACTAATCGGGCTTTATCCCGTTTCGGGTTTACTGTGCCGCGCTGTTTGGCTGCGCGGTCATTTGTCCTGTGGCATCAGTGCCGCCAGTTCCGCTTCAATCGCCCGCTCCAGGTTGTCACGCATCACACCCAGCGCACGGTCGCCCAGCGGTCGGAAGAAATTCCTGGCTGCAATGCTGCCACGGTTGCCTGAGAGTCTTCCACCGCGTGTTCCCGCGGTGCGATCGTCAGTGCCGGAATTGAGGAAACGGAGAATGAATCCTCTATCATGTGGGCCATAGTGCATGCGGCGGTTGGTGTCAGCACCTCGCGGCACACGGTTGCCGCCTCGCTGGTGCGGGTTTCGGTCGAGCTTTCTCGGTGGCTCGTAACTATTTGCCTTACCTGCCTTCCGTCCGTTCAGGATGTTGATGTTCGCACCCAGCACTTTCTTGTACACAGAGGTCTTCACGGCCTGACGCGCTCCGCGAGGGTCACCATGCTTGAAGGTGATGTCCTGCACCACCTCCTTTCTCGCCTCCAGCACATACTTACGGATAATCTTCCGAAGCACCGCCTCGGTCTTCGGGTTCGTTGACAGCGCAGCCTCCAGTGCCTTCTGCTGCTCAACAATCACAGCGTCGTTTACCTCAAACTCAAACATAAAAATGGGCGAATAGTAATTACTACCATTCGCCCGATTGCTCCGTGTGGGTTTACTTTCTCAGTAATTCCAGTTGAACGTGCCTGTCATGGCATCGACAAGGCTAGTGCTCTTCTTGCGCAGTTCCTTGTATTCATCCTCTGTCATGGCCGGGGTCTCGCGGTCTGCATCCATCAGCACCCGCACTTCCTTCCGTGCACCGCTCTCCAGCGTGGCAGCCACGGTATATAGCAGCCGCCATTGTCCGGCATACTTTCCACGCACATCATTCTTCTGGATAGTTCCACTCCATCCTCTCCATGTGGCGTAGATGTCACGGTGTAATTCAGACAGGCTGTCAACGGCATTCCTCAGCATCTGTTCCGGCACGGTTCCGCTCACCACACCGTCTGCAATAGCCTTGAATGCCGTCTCGTTCATCATCTCAACCAGCAAAACCGAGTCCGTGGCACTCACCTCCACCGATGCAACACCGTCCATCTTTCCGAATACCATTTCCTTGGCATACTTCACGGCGTTCTCTGCGCCCTTGTCGCCACGCGGTTGCACGGCGTTGTTACATCCCGCCAGAATGACGGCTGTGAACAAAATTGTGATTGTCTTCTTCATAATCTTTTCTGTTTTAGTGGTTTCGTGCCGCAAAGATAGGCATTATTTTTGACATACGCAAACTTTTGCAATTAGAATCAGATACCTGAATTAAGTATGAGGTTTTGTCATCTTTCTAAAAAAAAAGGGGAGCCGCTGCTCCCCTGATCCTTGAAAAATCTCAAACTAATAAAACAACTACAATTATAAACTATGAAAACATATATCTCTCTATTACCGTGCTCGTGGCATTAGCCACGGGTCTACTCCAACACCGTCAATATCTCACCGTCGCTCGTCGTCAGCACCTCACCACCGTGAGTACTCAGCAACAGCCGCGAGGGGTCACCCAACTTACCGTCACCACGGAAGGCATAACTGCCATGACCTAACTTCCTGGTTGTGAAATCAAAGTCGCCAGTTGTAATCCATGCCCAGCCCGTCACCCTGTCCTCACTGTCGTCTCGGGGCTGCAAAGATAGACGTACACGCATTCCTACCTTAGCCACGCTCGCCGCAACAGACGAAACGAAGGAATTCGTCTTTACCGACCACGACATCATGCCGCGAACCCCTCTCTGCCAAGCACCGTCCTCCGGGCTACTCGTCTCTATTATCTCAGCATTCACAGTCAATGTGCAACTCTTACTCATAGCAACAGCCACACCGTCAATGCTCAATATCAAGTTCCTTCCGTGGATTATTCTCATGTCCTATCTTTGCTTCTTCATGTTGTGGGTGCGATAACATCGCGCCCTTCTACTCGCCACCGTGCCCGCAGCGTCAGCCGCGGGACTTCTACGGCTCTCTATATTACCACCATTTCCACGCCTCGGGTTTACCGCCACCGTGCACGTGGCGTCAGCCGAGGGCTCTATCCCTTCGTCTCTATCAGCAACACCTCGTCAGTATCTCGCTGCCAGTCACGGTTCTTTAATACCGCCATGAACTGCCGACCAAGATAACTGAAACGCTGCGTAGGTAGCCAGTCCCTGACAAGGAATACTCCAGAGAAGCGCCTGCGCACAGCACCGTAATATTCCCACATCCTGTCAAGCAGGTGTAACTCAGGACGATTTGTCGCACTCGATATATTTCCCGTGTAATAAGGCACGCCTACGATATAATCTCCGTTGGAATACCTTATGAAGTTCACAGCCTGCACATTGTTGTTCATCGTACCTATCGACAACCCTATGCTCCTGCTTCCCTTGAATCCGCTCTGCATAATATGACGCTTGTAACGATTCTCCGAAACGCCGCTGTAGGTCATGCTTTGCAACTGCTCGTGCGTCACCTCAAGTCCTGTCAAAAGGTGATTGCTTGCAGCATAATTAACTGTGGAGTATGTATAGCACTCATCTAATATCGACAATTCAACAACTCCATTTAGACCGCCTTCAGGAATAGGAATGAAGAAGCCATCAGATACATCCAACAACATATCCTCGGTCTTGTTAGTTCTAATCACACCTCGCTCGCTAAATATTGAGAAGCGGTATTCTTCTAAAGTTGCACCCGGCAGCAGACGCTCCCATGCACCGCTGTTGTTGTTCCATACCATGTCGCCAACCTTCAGTGTGAAGACCATCTCATTATATTTGGCAAATATCCAAGATAAGGTCCTGAAATTATTGCTGCCGAAGGGAACGAAGTTTTGAATGTTGTAGTTTATCCTGATCCATCCGCTCCGCATATATACCGAACTGCCGCTCGATAGAGAATATACTATATGTCTTGTTACCACAGGACCAGCACCATGCATTCCATATTGAGCATTCAGCAACAGGGCACTCTGCGACAGATATACCGCGTCCGTCGGACTTCGGCGCAGACAATAACGAATATGGAAAGCGCCGGTGTCTAACTGCTCCCAATACAAACCCAGCGGACTGCCAACAACGCTATGGGCTATCACCTCATCCCGAGACGCAGTGCGGATGTATTCGCGCTTTTCGTAATGATAGTACCAGAAATGTTCTGTCGAACCTCCACTACCCTCGCAGGGCTGCGAGAACATCGTTACGTCCTCGCCACTCTCATCGGTGATATTATCCGCACGATAGGGCTCAGAGTCGTTGGGAAGACTGTCGGGCAAGGTCAACAACTTGTCATTCGACAATACTTCCGTGCTCACACTCACAGATCGGGCACCATTTTCATAGTCCATGGTGTTATCCGTACCGCGCCATATAACACTGCGCAATAGGTCTGACTCCTCATCGGAAAGCCAGACTCCCCACACCTCTCCGCCTGACACTATCCGTTCAATATCAGACAGCGAATACTTCACACACCGGCAACTGGAATAGTCTATATCGGCGCGAGTGGCATACCATGTCCGACCGCGTTCCTGAAGGCACAACCCTGCCGACTGCAACGCTTTCTCTAACGCTTCATATAGGGTACATCCGTACCGGAAGTCATCTTGGTTAATATCCTGAATAGTCGAATCGCCGCTACTCTCCTCGTCATCATTCTGAGACAGGAAGAACGTCTGGAAGTCTAACTCCCACGTCAGCCAGCAGCGGCTCTCAGCCGCATCTTCATAATTCACCAAGTTCTCCACTATGGCATAGTCCGCCCCGTCAAGCAACTCATTCGCAAGCGATACCAACTTAGCAAGAGGATAGCGAGAATGGCTCATCTCACTGTGTATGCACACTGATTCCAACGTCTGTAAAACCGAATTCACGGGCAGCGAAATTTCCCTCACACCGCCGTTCCAAGTCTGAGTATATATATCCACAGACATATATCCTAACCACACCACCTCGTCATTCAGCAACAGCCTAACCTGACGCGTGGTGTTCTTCTTCGGAAGCAGAGTTTCCAGTAACGAGGGGTCGTCAGTAACCACGTTGATATACCCCGTCTGACCCCTCACTGCCTTGAATACGTCACCGTCGTCATCCTCGTCGGTGACAAATGGTCGGGCTCCGCCCGTCAGCTCTGTGACGCCGCCACTCCAGTCCTTGTCCCATATCTCAAGATGGTATAACGCATCTTCCATAGATGCGAACACCATCTCCCATCGCTTGCCCCATGCCATATACTGCAGATTTCCTTTATGTTATAACGTTACGGCTTTCAGCGTTTCCAATCGCCACGTAGAGGTGTTACCCGAGACGGGATTCAAGGAGAATACATACAGAGTATTCGCAGTCGAACCCTGAAGAATAATCGTCGATATGGTAGTTCCGCCATTGGTATATATTCTTGTTGCCTGAAGAACCATGTCATAGACAATGCCCGTAACCGACGAATTAGCCAAGCGAATCCTAAACAATGCACCGGGATTGTTCTCACACCATGACTGCCAATCCATCGGAGCAGCACATTCATAGGCATTATATATCTCACCCATCCTGTCGGCATCGCTCGGAGGAACGAAACCATACCCCGACAAGTCTGTAGCCTCCGAACCGCTCAACAGCAACTGCTGACGAGTACATTGCCACGTCTGGTTGCCAACCGAACGCCAGTAATAGATAAACGCGCGGCTGCCGTTAGAAACAAGCAGTGCCAGACCGCCGCCGCTGCCGCCGGTGCCAAGGTAGCCTTCAATAACCCCTATCACACCACCGTTGATTACAGCCAGCAATCGGTTCTCTTCCTCCGTACTCAGCGCTATTCCCGTCTGGCGGTAGTCACCAAGCGACAGAAAATCGCTTAAGTCGTCTATCGAGGTGCCACCACCACTCACGGGCGTTACTGTCACCCTGCTCGCGGCAGTAGAAATACTCTCAAAATAATATACCGTCTGCTGGATGGAGCCGGTAGACAGACCCACAGATTTCAGTATCACCGCAGTATTCGTCGTCGTTGAGACAACATTAAGAACCGTTCCACTCTGGTCAACGAACAATGCGCGCCTATCTAAGCCGTCCCTTATCGCCGACACTCGCACTGCACTTGTACCGCTCGCAGAAGGTAGTGTTATCGTAACCACCATCCGCTCCTGACTCGTTTGCAACGCCTGAATATCTACAGTCGCCGAGTTAGCCTTCGTCAGTGCATCCTCTGCCTTTTCCAACGCCTTCAATGCCACGTCTGGGGTCTCATCCAGTATTCCCTGAACCTCCGCGCCTGTCTGAGACAAATTATATTGATCCATGCCAAATATCCTTTTTATTGTTAGTGTTATGATGTCAATTATCTTCTTCATATCTCTCACCGCCATACCCGTGGCACCAGTCTCGGGCATTACTTCTTCAGCAATTCCTGTATCACCTGCTGGCGGTTCTTACCGTCGCTGCGATAGCTGACGTGTACCCAGTATGAGCCCTTGGCGTTGTGCTCCCAAATGAGCTGGTCGAACTCGCAGTGCGCCTTGATCCAGTCGAACCACCGCTTGCCCTTTATCTTGTCGCCGTCGATGCAGAGGTCTGCCGCCTCGCCCTTGATGTGCTGTGAGCCAGCCACACCGCCCACGGCTTGGTTCAGCCGGGTGCAACGGTAGCCACTGCCTATCTTGATGGACTCGCCCATCGCGTCGCGCAAGGGTTGCAGCACATGGTGTACCAAGGCACACATGTTGCACACCTCGTCGACACTGGGGGCATTGATGATGCCCTTCTGTTTGGCTGTTGCGCTGACTGTCATCTCGTCCAGCGTGAAGTTCTTGCTAATCCGCGTTGCCATCGTCGCCCTCCTGTTTATGGATTTCGATACTCGTCTCGCCCTTCTGGAACCTTACATTCAGTCCCATCTCAACGGCACGGAATCCGTAGAGCAAGGTCGGGAACAACAGCAATTCGCCCACGGCTGTTAGCACGGAGCCGTCGATGACTCCCGTAGGTGGCACAATGAAGCCGGTCACAATGAGTGCCACCGACACGAAAAAGCATATCGCGAATGTGAGTCTGCTCAACCAGAACGAGCGAGTGCCTTCCGCCTGCTGGTCTTTTACTTTTGGAATTTTCATATTTTTGCGCATTTAATAATGAAACCTTTTCTACAAAGCGCAAAAATATGCGTTGGGGGTTTACTCATCAATAACCGCCAAGCCGAAGGCTTCGGCCACGGCACGCTCTGTCTTTGCACCACGACTCTGCTGCCAGCCGTCGAGCATGTAGATGCCGTCGCAGCGCATGAGGTGCCACAGGTCGTAAAGCAGCGTCAGCCGGTAGCCCAGCAGACGGTAGAGCCACGGCCAGCGGCAGGGGGCCAGCTGTGTGGGGCTCACCACCTCATAGCCGCAAGCCTCCAGCATCACTTGTGTCGCCGCGAAGTTCAGCATGTAGTCTTCGCGTGGCAGGCCCGACATGGGGCCGCTGATGTAGATGAGTCGTTTCTTCATATCTTCAACTTTTTGCGGATGATCCAAATGGCGGCCACGATGCCGAGGGCGGCGAGCAGGATGTTGGCGAGATGGAGGCGGGTCTGCTGCCACCAGGTCAATTCGGCGGGGACTTCCTTCTCGACGGCGTAGGGCACGGGGATGGTGTCTCGGCTAACGACGCGGAGGGTGTCGGTCGAGTGGCTCAGGTGCCAGCGGTCGCGCCAGCGGTCGCGGTAGATGTAGAGGGTGTCGCCGCGCTGTATCTGGCTGGTGGCCACGCTGTCGTGGATGTAGATGCTGTCGTACTGGTGCTGCGTCTGGTAGAGGGTGTCGTGGGTGACGCGCTCCACGGTGACGGTGCGGGTGGTGCCGCAGGCGGTCAGCAGCAGGGCGGCGAGGGTGAGGGTCGCAAGTCTTTTCATTTCGTCGGTGGGTTCTTGGGTTCTGTTATTACGAACGAGAGAGCGGCACGGGTTTCCTGTTCCCGTGTCGCTCTCTCGTCGCGTGGTTGTCTGGTTCGCCGGGCTACTGCTCCGGCTGTTGCGATGGCTCAGGGGTGAGCCGCTTCAGCGGGGCGAGGTCTTGCAGCGCGAGGTCGATGATGTCAACGGTCAGGCCGAGGGCCTTGGCGATGGCTTCGAGCACCCAGCCCGTCACCTCGTAGCGTCCGGCCTCGATGCGCCCTACGTGGGTGCGCTGCAGCCCTGCCCGCTCTGCCAGTTGCTCCTGTGTCAACTTAGCCAGCGACCGCAGCACGGCGATGCGCTGACCGATACGGCGGTTGAACGCCTCCTTCAGTTGTTTCTTCTCTTCGTCTGTCATAGTGGTTGCTTTTTATTCGTATGATTGTAAATACATGTAGTTGCGCTCGCCGTTGCGGTTGTGCTGTCGGCATATCATGCGGGCGGTGATTTCCTTCGTGACGGTCTGGATGAATACGCCGTCGCCCGTGCTGATGTCGTAGATGTTATAGACCTTCTTCATAGCGGTGTCCTCCTTACTTCGTTACTACGGTTTCATATGCCAAGGCGTAGATTTCCACGCCTTCTTCTTCGCACACATCGAAGCACTTGTTCATCATGTCGTTCAGTTGGTCGGCTTGCTCCGAGGTGATGCAAGCGGGGTTCTCGTCGTCGGCAAGGTCGATGATGTCGTTGAAGTCGTCGTCGGGATGCAGAAGCATGTCGTTGTTAGCGAGCCACTGAAAGAAATCCTTAACGTCTTGAACACTCTCGATTGTGAATTGCTGAATTGTCATAATCTCTTGCGTTGTTTATGGTGTTGCTCCCACCTTTAATTGTTGTTATTGTTGTTTGGGTGGGGAGGGTCGCCCCTCCCCGGTTTGGTTTATTCTGCCTCGTAGGTGATGAATCCAACGGTCTTCTTGTCTATGCACCACTCGCTGACGTGGGTCATGGTCTTTACGTGGGTTACGGTTTCCCATTGTCCCTTGTAGTTTCTCTCAGCCCACTTGTGGAGTGTGTAGTCCTCGATGGTGTACCCGTCACTCTCGGCATCGTTTACGATTTCATTGATACGCTTGTAAAGGCTCTCTGTTGAGATGCAGAACACGTCGTACTTCATTGTGATCTCGTCGCCCTTTACGATTACAATCTGGAAAATCTTAGTCTTCATAATCTTGTGCCGCTTATAGGTTGCCGCCCTGTTCTAAATTGTTATTGTTTAATGTTTACGATGCAAAGATACAACAAATTTCTGATATGTGCAAGTATTTACACCTTTTTCTTTCAAAAAGTGCTGTTATTT
>JAFUUL010000117.1 GCA_017483805.1 Prevotella sp. | reverse complement strand
GCCCAGCGAGTGGCTGTTGTGGTTCACGCAGTGGGCGCCGACCGTCGCCTCGGGTCGTCCCGGCTCTATCTGTCCGCTGCGGCGGATCACGTAGTGGTAGCCTATGCCGTTCCACCCCTTCTGCCGGTGCCAGCCGTCGATGTCCTTCGCCGAGGATCTCTGGTCGGGCCTCACTGCCGAACAATGTACTACTATCAGTGTGATTGTCCTCATGACTTAGTAAGCGATGCCGCAACTCTGCACGGCCAGTGTGCCGGCGATGGTTGTGATGACGGTGGCCAGGAACTTGACCACTTTGATGACTTTATTCCAGTTGATCTTCATCTTATAATTTAGACTTTAGACTTTAGAATTAAGAGAATTATCCCTCGCCGGTGGTCTCGCCGCCGTCGGTCTTTTTCTTCTTGACCTCGATGAGGTCCTTGGCGTTCATGAAGGCGGCACGCTTCTTGAGGGTCTTGCTGGAGAGGTCGTTCACGTCCTGGCGGCTGGGCTGGAAGCGCAGGTAGAGGCCCTTGATGTCGGAACCCATGTTGTAGTCCTCCTCCTTGGCCACGCCCTTGCTCCTGACGGCCAGGTAGAACGTGCCCAGGTCTCCGAACTGCACCTTCTTGCCCTCGAGGAGTTGCTCGAGCAGACAGTTCTGCAGTTTGATGGCTACGCCGCTGCAGACGTCCTCGCCGTAGACGCTGTTGTGCTCCGACATGTGCTTGATGAGTTCACGATAGGTCATGGTCTTGGTGCTGACCACCTTGCCGTAGTGCTTGCCATAGGCCGTCGACTCGGCATTGTTGTTTCGGTTGATCTTGATAAATACAGGCATCTTTTTTTTGAATTAAGAATTAAGAGTTAAGAATTAAGAGTTATCGCTTCGCGATTAAGAATTATGAATTAAGAGTTCTTTTAGTCGCTACGCTTTGTAAAAGCGTCCCTTACGGGCCGAGCGAAGAATTAAGATGTTTATTGTTTATTGTTTCACGCAGTACAAAGGTACAACATTTTCGGGGGGCGTTGGCGGACATTGGCCGACATTGACGGGCAGTGGCGGAAATAGGCTGACATTATTCGTCGAGGTCGATGCAGAAGGTGTCGCAGAGGTATCTGACGGCCTTGGGCGGCAGCAACTGCGTTTTGTCCGTGACGCCCATCGCGGTCAGTTGCTGGCGGTGAGGTCGCAGCCATCGCGAAAAGGTTCTACTGGAGACTCCGGCCCGTTCGGCCAGTTCTGATTTATAGTATGACTTCATTTCGATGCTTGGTTCTTGTCGTTTGGAGGCTTCAAACGGTGCGTTTGGAGGCTTCAAACGGGTGGTTTGGAGGCTTCAAACTCCAGGTCGGCGATGTCTATCTTGCGGGCCTTCTGCTCGGGGGTGGCGTGGCGCTCCAAGAGGGACGAGAGGTGGATGGGCTGGCCCAGCAGCCGCTCGGCCTCCTGCACCACGCGGTACCACGTGGCGTAGGCATGGCCATCAGGGTCGGTGTCGGGGAAGAGGATGATGCGGCGGCCGCGCAGTGGGAAGAGTTTCACGGCCGACAGTTCGTTCAGTCCCCCTGCCGCCAGCCACAGGCAGTCAGGATAGCGCTCCGACATGATCACCGCCGTCTTCTCCGACTCCACCACGGCGACCGACTCTCCAGCAGCAGACTCTCCCCCAGCCCCTCCCTGGGAGGGAGGGGAGTAGATGGACTTGTCAGCAGAGGTGACCACTCCCCTCCCTGCAGGGAGGGGCTGGGGGAGAGTCTGCTGGAGAGTCTTTACCAGGTGTGTCCCGAACAGGCAGTGCACCGGGGCGGGCATGCGTGCGGCGAGGTCGGGCTCGTCCTTCAGGTAGTGACGCCTGAGCAGGCTCATCACCCAGTCGGGGTGGCGGCTGTGGTCGCGGTGGCAGTCGGGGCGGTAGTGCATGATCTTGCCGTCGCAGACCTGGCCCAGCGGGTCTATCTGCCAGAAGATGACGCCGCCGTCGCGGCTGCGGCCCAGCCGGTAGCGCAGGGCGGCGCGCTGCATCTGCTCGCGGGTCAGGTAGCCGCAGGCCACCACGGCGCGGCAGAAGTCGCTCTCTGCCGACAGGCGCCGCTGCCACAGCGGCCGCGGGTCGCCGGGGCGGTCGTGGCCCAGTTCATGGCGCAGGGCCTTAAGGGTGTAGGGGAATAGTTCGTTCATCTTCATCGCTTATCAGTTTTTTCACTTATCACTCTTCGCTTCATCACTTCAACTTCCCGGGGGTTCTGAGAGCCTCGCCCTTCATATTGGAGTTCCCCCTAAAGGGGAACGGAAATATGAAGGGGGGAGGAGGCTCAGAAGGGGGCCGGGCGGTAGTAGGTGCGCCTGTCGCGTTCGGTCCTTTCGATGACCTTCTCGTCCAGTGCCCTCTGCAGCAGTTTGTTGTAGAACCTGTACTGGGCGATGTTGGCCAGCCGGCAGACCTCCTGCTTGAGTTCCTGACCGCCAATCTCATCCTGGCCGCGCATGGCATCCAGGAACAGGCGCATGACGTCAATCTCCCACTTGCCGCTACCCTCGTCATCGTCGGTGACGATATACTCACGGTTCAGTTGCGGCAGCGGCTCCCTGTCCGTCGGCGTTGCGGCCTCGGCTGCGGGCACGGCGCAGAGGGCGGGCAGCCCGTCCTGGCCCACCGTGAAGTACATGGTCTGCTCGATGTCGTACTTGCGCGTGAGCGTCTGCTCCACCTTGAAGATGCGCTGTGGCATCATCTTCTCGCAGGCATACACCTCGAAGGCCTTGTTCATCAGTTCCGTGCCTATCCATCCTCGCAGGTTGTGGTCCTCCGAGCCCTTGTTCTGGTGCAGGATGCAGGTGATGCAGCATTTGCCGGCGGTAGCCAGTTGCATCAGTTCCTCCATCACCTCCTGCGCCAGCACGCCGTCGTTGATGTCGTTCACCAGGTCGCGTATGCCGTCCACCACCACCAGGTCGGGCCGGTAGCGGTTGATGGCCTCGGCCAGCAGAAGGCGCCGCCGCTGCCAGGGCATCGCACGGACGTTGAACACGTCCATCGCCTGCACCTGACCGCCGGTCATCGGCACCAGGCGGTTCCTCAGTATGTCCTGCGTCGACTCGTCGCTCTGCTCCGTGTCGTACCACATCACGTGCAGCGGCTCGTCGCGCTCGCGGTGCAGGCACAGCACGTCGCGCACCGTGCAGCAGGCCATCAGCATCGATGTGAGGAATGTCTTGCCGCTCTTGGCCTTGCCCGTGATGGCCACCAGTTCGCCCCTGGGGAAGCAAGGCTTGCCGAACAGCCGGAACAGGAAGTCCATCGGCTGCAGGGCCTTGTCCGGCGTGATGCGCATCCGCTCCAGGTCCTGCATCTCGGGCGTGAAGGTCGTAGGCATCCCAGCCTGGCCGAGTGCCTCTTGTATTTGGTCGGTATGTTCCAT
>JAFUUL010000013.1 GCA_017483805.1 Prevotella sp. | reverse complement strand
GTTACTGCCCTTGCTTCCGGCCTGCTGATGCGTTATCTTGCGGGCAAAAACAAGAGTGATATGATTAACTGTAAAGAGTTTGAACTGGATGACCTGCTGGCCATCACCGCCATACCCGTAGGCGACTACGTGCTGGGGACGGTGGAGTGGCAACTGAAGCCGATCATACCGAACGCCTCGTTCTCCCCCACCCTGACCCGTGCCATCGCCGTGGGGCTGCAGCCAGCCGTGGCGGGCGGGGCGCTGGTGCCCATCCGCCGCATGACGGGCAAGGCGAAGGACGCCGAGGGCGATTCAGTGGCCGGGCGGTTGCACACGGTGACGGTCAACTGCAAAGTAGATGACCGCGACGGCTCCGTCTGGGACCACCTGCTCACCTTGGAGCGCACGCCGAGCCACCTCGTGCTGACGTTCCGTGGCGGGACGCGAGCATTCGTGGCGGCCACCATCGACACCTACACCTGCGAGGTGGAGCGCGACGGCGCCGACACCAGCCTCTCGTTCAAAATCTACGATCTGATGGGGATTCAGTTGATTACCCAGTAAAGAATTAGCCGTCCCAAAGTCGGGGCGGCTAATTTATATAATGTGCAGACGTGATTACGCAGCAGGGGTGCTATAACACACTGCCGCCTCTTTTATGGTAATCATAATCCGTCTCTTTGCAGTCATGCAAGATTTTCTCCAGGTCACTATCCATCAGTTCTATTCTCACCTGCCTGCCGTCTTCTGTCTCGCCGACAATCACCACACTCATTCCGTGGTTTCTCACCACGTACTCCTTGTATTTGGGGCGTATCGGTTCATTAGGATTGCTGGCGACTTTCGCCGTCGGTTTTTTACTTGCACCGATGGGGGCGTACTTGCTTTTAGGGTCGCTTCTCCATCCGCTGCCTTCAACGACCTCCTTCAGTTCAAACCGCTCAACGTCCGGCTCTCGCAGTCCGAAGAAGTCAATCACCTCCTTGGGGTTTTCGGCCTCGTAGACGTTCTCGATGGGAGTATCAGAACGCCTGTTCCGCTCCCAAATATCCACATGATACTTTACCATATTCGTTTTGTTTTTATTCGTTAATCTCTTTCAGTTCTATCTCCAGCCCGTTCTTCCGGGCCTTGTTGATGTAGTCCTGACGCACCCGGTCGTTGGGAACGAGGGCGAGTTGACGTCGCTCCCTGCCGTCGGGGGTGCGCAGGATGAGTTCGTAGATGCCGTCAATCATCGTCTTCGTCATCTTCCTCTGGCTTGGGAGTGTAATTCTCATACGCCTTGATATATGCCTTAGCCGCCTCGTAGAGTTCGTGACGGTAGGGCTCTTCATACTGATTGAGAACTTTGCCTTTTTCAAGGTCTTGGGTGCAGGCCCACAAGTCGGGTGTGGTGTTCTCAAACCTGCAATAACTCATACTTGCCATAATGTTGATGTTTATTTGTTCGTTGTAGCATGCTGCAAAGGTACGAAAAGTTTTCGATAATCTTTGCTAATCGTTGAAAAAGTTGCAAGAGTTAGGCCACTCTCTTGTAGCGGCCTGGAGAGTAGTAAGGGGTGTGCCAGTTGGTATGCCACACCGCCTTACGTCTTGATCTTGGCACGATGCACTTGCTGAGTGCGTCGAGCAGTTCGCGCATGTCGGGATCGATGTACATAGTCGTTACCATTCAGTGATGCCGTAGAGGTTGGTGAGGGCCTTGGTGACGCGGTCGGCGAGCGATTTGCCGGCGTAGCGCATCCAGCCACGAAGCAAGCCACGGTACCCGAAGTCCAGGAGGTCGCCCACGGTTTCTATCTTGGACTGTCTACAGCCGTTGTAGAAGCGCATGGCATAGCCTAACTTCTGGGCTTTCGGGTTCTGCTTGCGACGCTCTGCCAGTTCTTCTTCGTCGATACGCCCCACCTCGCTGATGACCTTGGCTATCGGATCGTCCCGCATCGTGGTCTGTGCGTTGTGTTCAGGCTCGATGCTGGTTTCCGGGGCGGGCTGCCCGGTGCGCTCGGTTAGTAACTCCAGTTTCTCGTTGATGCCCTCCAGGGCTTTGGCGATTCGGAGCAGTGCGGCTGGCACCTGCTCCATGAATCTTTGTTCTAATACTGTCATAATGCTTGGGGTGTTTAGGGGTTTACCATACGGTGATGTTGTAGAGATTCTGGATGGCCTGGTCTACGACTTCGATGCAGAGTTGGCCGACGTTGCGCATCTTCTGGAACTCGCGGCGGCCACGCTTCAGGAGGTCGGCGACGGTGAAAATTTCCTCGGAGCGAAACACGTTGCGCAGTCGGACGGCAAAGCCGCTCATCTGCGTGTGATACGTCTTGCCGCGCTCCCTGACTTTTTCGATTTCCACGCGCTCAACCTCCTTCAGCAGCACTTCAATGGGGTCGGTTTCGGGTTTGCCGTGGTGTACGGGGGCTTCGGGGTAGAGTTCGTCGGCCAGCTGTCGGGCGGCCTGTGGGATGTCCGTGATGGGCATGCCCTGCGATACCATGCGCAGGGCTGCCTCGATGATAAATTCTTTCTTGTTCATAGTCGTTAATCCTCCTTTGGTGTTACGGTGATGTCATACTTTGTCAGGTTCTGCAGGGCGTGGCCTACGGTCAGTTCTGTCAACAGGGCGTGCAGTTTGTCTTTCTGCTCGTCGGTAGTGGGCGAGCCGAACACAGTGGCGGCTGCCAGCATGGCGTCGCGGATGGAGAGTGATATCTGCGTCCAGTCCTGTGCGCCAGGTTCGTCATACATTGACTGGCGAAGCATCTTGTCGGTCTTCTCCAGATACTCTTTGCTAAATTTCTTCTTTGCCATAGTCGTATTGTTTAGGGGTTAATACTTGGGTTAGAGTCTGTATTTCTCATCGGCGAGGTTGACGGTCTCTCGCTCGTGCCAGAGGCCGTCCTTGCCCTTGCTCACTCTCACAATCTCGAACTGCCATCCGAAGGCTTTCTCTTCCTGGTGCTCGATGTGGTGGAGGTGTATGCAGGCATCGCCGAGGAAGCTAAACTTCCTGGCTGCGCTGATGTCGCATACTCCGATGGGTGTTTGGCACAGTTTGCCACAGTAGGAATAGAAGTAGCAGACTTTTCCGTCGCTCTTCGATGCGTTGGTCTTGATGATATACTTTGCCATAGTCGTAATTCGTTTAATTCGTGAAATTCGTAGTCGTTACTTGCCTCCCTTCAGCCAGGCCAGCAGGAAGACGATGGCGCAGAACCAGTTGCCGACGGTGCCGTCGTCGCTGCCGCTGTCGCATGACACGAAGAGGAGGGTTACACACAGGATTGTCAGGATGTTGATGATGTTCTTTTTCATTTCTGTTTTGTTTGTTTATTGGGTTTAATGCTTTCGTTTGATGCGTTTAATGCTTTCGTTTGATGCGTTTATCGCTTTCGTTTGATGCGTCGAACGCTTTCGTTGATGTCGTTTATCGCGTTCGTTGATGTCATCGAAGCGGTTCGTTGAAGTCGTTTAACAGGTTCGTTGAAGTGAACGAAGCGGTTCGTCACTTTTTCCATTCGTTGAACACATACTCGGCGAGGCGGTCGCGCCACTGGCTGTCGAGTTCGCGGTAGAGCCAGTACCAGGCGGCGGCGGTGTCTTGCTGGCAGCGGTTGCAGTGGTGCAGGAACTTGCGGCAGAAGTGCTGGTAGAGGTAGTGCTCGCGGGAGCCGCCCACCATCCGGAGTATCACCTCGTCGTAGGGCGGGTGG